>CAMDKB010000004.1 GCA_945901195.1 Rhizobium sp. Q54 | reverse complement strand
CATGAACAAGGATTGATCAAGCGGGCGATTCCGTTGAGCGAATTGTTCCTGGACGTGTCGCAAGGCCGCAAGCGCGGCCATTACCGTATCTGACAGCGATTGACAGTCACAAGAAGCGGTCCAGATAATCGGGAAACCACGGTGGCCCGCACCCTGCAAGAAGAGGTTTAGATGCAAACCCACCTTCGCCCAACCGGCGTGTCCGGTCGCGCTGTAAAATACGCGGCTGTAATTGCGCTGATCTCCGTCACCGTGGCCCCGGTCTTTAGCCTGCCGGCGCAGGCCCAGGAGACTGCCGGTGGCTCGGGCAAGCAGGTGCGCATGGTGATCGGCTTTGGTCCGGGCGGGGGCTATGATCGCTGGGGCAGAAATCTTGCGCGTTTCATGGGCAAACATCTGCCGGGCAGTCCTACAATTGTTCCGCAGAACATGCCCGGCGCTGGCAGTATTGTTGCACTCAACTGGCTCTCTTCTGTCGCGCCCAAGGATGGCAGCGTGATGGCGATAGTCGCGCGGGATGCGCCTCTGGCGCCGCTTTCGGGCATGTCGCAGGTGCGTTTCGATCCGTTGAAGATGTCGTGGATCGGCACGCCCACCAAGGAAACGAATGTCTGCATTGTGCACAAAAGTTCGCCGATAAAATCCGTTGCGGATTTGTCCAGGATTGAAGCGTTGATGGGCGATACCGGCCCAGGCACAGGCACGCATACCTACCCCATAGTTCTTCGAGAATTGCTCGGATTCAAATTTCGGCTGATTGCGGGTTATCCGTCTTCCACCGATGTGTTCATCGCCATGGAGCGCGGGGAAACGCATGGTATTTGCGAAAGTCTCGACAGCGTGACTGGGAAAAAGGCAACCTGGATCGCGGATAAAACAGTGACTGTGTTGTTCCAGGCTGGCGACAAGCCAGATCCCAAAATCCCTGGCGTTCCGTCGATATACGATTTCGCCACAAACGAAGAGCAACGCAAGTCGTTGCGCTTCCTCTATGCGGGACAGGGAATAGGTCGGCCCTTCGTTGCGCCACCGGGCCTTTCTGCCGAACTTCTGAAGTCGCTGCGGGACGCTTTCAACGCGACGATGAAAGACAAGGAATTCCAATCCGAATCGGCCAAGCAGCAACTCGATCTCGACCCTGAAACAGGTGAAGGACTGGATCGGTTGATTCAAGAAATTTACGCGACGCCGAAGGATATCGTTGATAAAGTCAGCGCACTCATCAAGAAGTAGGCGCGGCTGACTGGGCCGAAGGCCAGCGAAGGCTGGCTGACAGCGGGATTTTCATGGACGCCGAGTCATCTGACAGTGATATTTCGCGAGCGAAATTCGCAGCGTTTCGCGAGCGTGATTTCTCACTGTTTTTCTCTGTTCGTTTTATGACGGTTCTGGCCACCCAGATGGTCGATGTCAGCGTTGCCTGGCTGATTTACGATATCACCGGCAGCGCCATCGCGCTGGGATTGATCGGGCTCTGCATCTTCCTGCCAAATTTGATCTTCCTTCTGATTGCAGGCCATGTGGCCGATCAGTTCGAGCGGCGCATGGTGTTGATCATCTGTTATTCGGCCACGGCGATCTCGTCACTTGGGTTGCTCCTGGCAGTGATGCGGGGATCGCCCGAGCCCTGGCTGATTTTTGTTCTGGTGTTTCTGATCGGAACGGCGCGTGCGTTTGCAAGCCCTGCAGGTTCTGCGATCCTGCCAAACATCGTGCCACGTAGTGTTTTTGCAAATGCGATTGCACTCACTTCATCGGCGAGCCAGACGGCGGCTATTGCGGGTCCGGCAGCCGGTGGGCTTCTTTATGCGTTTGGAGCGAGTGTTGTGTTCATCACGACGACTGCTCTGGTTGCAGCTGCCGTTATATGCCTGACGCTTATGAAATCTCGGCCGGGAGCTGCGGCGAAAGAAGAGCTGAGTTGGAACTACCTGACAGCCGGGATCAAGTTCATCCGCCATCAGCCGATCATTCTGGGTTCCATTACACTGGATCTGTTTGCTGTATTGTTGGGCGGGGCGACGGCATTATTGCCAATCTTCGCCAAGGACATTTTTCTTACGGATGCTTTTGGGCTAGGCCTGTTACGTAGCGCAACTGCGGTTGGCGCTGTGGCGATGTCGATTGCCATCGTGCACCTGAACTTCGAACGGCGCGTCGGTGTGCGCCTGTTCCAGGGGGTTGCGCTGTTCGGTCTGGCGACGATCGGCTTTGGTCTGTCGACGTCGTTCTGGATGGCGTTTTTCTTTCTTGTCTGCCTCGGCGCCGCAGACATGGTGAGCGTTTTCATTCGCTCGGCGCTGGTCCAGATTCTGACGCCGGACGAGATGCGCGGGCGCGTTTCTGCGGTCAACAGCATGTTCATTGGAGCATCCAATGAATTGGGACAATTCGAGACCGGCGTGCTGGCGCACTTCACGGGCGCCGTAGCGGCAGTGGTCATTGGCGGCGTCGGCACACTTGCTGTAACAGCGGTCGGGATGAAGATGTTTCCCGACTTGTTGCGCAGAGACAAATTGAACTGATACAAACGTTGAATGGATTCTGCTCAGCGCATAAAGCAATGCGATTTTTAAACAGGGAATCACGGGGCAATGACGCCGGAACAAATTCGACTTGTCAGACAATCCTTGGACGGATTGGCGCCAGTATGGAGTGAGGTCGCAGGTAAGGTCTACAATCGTTTTTTCGAACTCGCGCCAGACACCCGCGGGCTTTTTCCTGGCGATCTCGAACCTCTGAAAATCAAGTTGATGGACACGATTACGGTCATCGTCGGCTATCTCGAGAATCCCGGCATGTTCGAATCCATCATTAACCATTCGGGACGGCAGCATCAGCGGTTCGGCGCCAGAAGCGAACATTTTGCGAGCTTTCGCACCGCGCTGCTGGAAGGTCTCGAACAACAATTTGGGACGGCCTTCACACCGCAACTCCGTGACGCCTGGTTCGTCCTTTATGATCGTGTGCAAAAGGAAATGCTGCGCGGCATGCAGGTTAGTTGACCGGGCGAGCGGCGCGTCGCTGGATTTTAGCTAGTCATGATTTGGGTCTGGGGATTGTAGTCTGGGGTGAGCGGAAAAGAGGTTTGGTACCACCTCCCGGGCTCGAACCGGGGACCTCTAGATCCACAATCTAGCGCTCTAACCAACTGAGCTAAGGCGGCACGCGCCGCTAAGGCGGCGTCGGGCGGATAGTTACGAGCAAAGCGTTTCTATTGCAAGTGCGTTGCGGCACCTCGAGTGCGGGATTCTCGAGGTCTGCCGATTTGGAAAAAAATAGCGGGAATTGTCGCCACTGCAACAATCCCCACTCGAAATAAGCCTTTGAGCTCCCGCCAGCGATCAGGCGCGCCGGGTTGAAGCCATAACGAATGTGCGGGACATCAACTCGTTGATCGGCGCCATCGCGTCCGTCATCACCTTTTGTGTAAGTTCGGTAAACTCGGTGACCTGCGCGGTCATGGAATCCATTTGCTTTTGCAACAGTTCTCCCGACAGGGGCAAAGGTTGCGGCGCACCGGCCTTGGAAGCCATATCCCTTGCCAGACCGAAGGCGGTCATCGTGTTGGCCTGGAAATTCTCAATCGCCTTGAGCTGTAGCTCTTTCAGGCCATTGCTGGCAGCCTTGATCGCCGCTTCGAGTGTACTCGTGGTGTCTTCCGCCGCGATTCGCGTGCGATCATAGGCAGCGCGGACGCTTTCCGTGCCACTTAAAATCGCGTTGCGCGCGACTTCTTGGATGTCCTCGACACCTGCAGTGGCAACATCAAGGATCTGAACTGGCATTGCGGAAATCTTGGTATCCGTTGTCAACTTGGCGACAGATGCGGTGCTTTTGGAAGCGATTGCTAGTTTGGGCGCAAGAATCTTGGCCGAAGCTGTCTTGGCCGATGCAGTCTTGCGCGAAGGAGCTGAGGCCGGGCGGCTCGTCACGGCCTTGGCCTTGGTAGATTTACGTGCTGCGGGCATGGAGCTTCTCCTGTGTAAGGCCTTTGATCTAAGCCCGGCTTGACCGGATTGACGCCGGTCGAGGCGGGTGGCCAAAGGTGCCTGCTCGATTATTTCGAGCCGGGGATCATGGTTTTTGCGATGACTTCGCCCATTTCGCGTGTCTGATCCTGAATTGAGGTCATCTGCGACTTCAAGTATTCCGATTGCAGCGCCATCACTTCCTGAATATCTTTGGCGTGGACCAGCTTTTCTGCAAGATCGAAGGCTGCGGTCACATTCTTTTCCGCAAGCGATACAGCCTTGGCTGCGCCGGCCGCGATGTTGGGCTGAACTGGCGTGGCCTCATCAAGCGTCCCGGAGCTCTTTTTCACTGCTCCCATGAAGCCCTCAAACGCCTTGCGCGCTTGCTGAACTGAACGGTCGGCGAAATCTCTCATTTCGGCAGGAACTGCATATGGATCAGCCATTTGTAACTCTCCCTGAATGTGGGCCGGCGACGACCGGACACCGAGTGCACTGCTTGCTGCCAGTCTCGTACCACAGGTTTTGTTGCAATGCAACATACGATGTAAAAATTGTGCATCGCACAATAATAAAATTCACTATTAATTTAATCAAACCTGAATTTCGCACTACTGGCGTGGACCCGGAGGCATCCCCAAGTTAAAAATTCTTTAAAGCCAGTCTGCCCGCAATATTGGGTTGGACTGACGGGATGTCCAGATCACCGGACCGGCCCGATCGTCATCCGGGATGCGTGAGATCTATTAGTATGAAGCCACTTCAGGAAATCGCCGAAAATGCGGAGGTAGAGGCAACGCTGGCAGGGGCCGGTCTGTTGTCTGCCGTCAGCACGGGCCCGCTCTTGCTTGCCAAGGGTTCGCCCTGGCGCATCATCTGGTGCAACAGCAAAGCCGCGCGCATCCTGGGCACATCAGATATCTCGGAGTTGACGCGCATGTGCCTATCGGGTGCGGAGCCGGGCGCACGGCAGCTGTCCCGAGTTGCCGACCGCATGGACGCTACAAACGAATCCACAGATTTGCGTCTGCGTTTACGGCTGTCCGGCGGGCTGCAAATGCTGTCCATGTCATGCCGTAAACTGCCGGGCAGCGCGCCCTATCTCGCCATTTCGCCTTGGGGCTATGTGCCGGAAGCGGAAGTCTTGCCTGCCGCTTCACAGCCCGAGAACACTGCCGCGCAAGTGCAACCGAGAACGGCTGGCGACGCGGCTGCCGTACTTGCCAAAATCATGCAGCCCCAAGAAACTCCGGCAGTCGAAGCGCTTGCGCAACCGACTGAGCCCGCGGCTTCGGGTAGCGAACGCATTTCACCTGCGCCCCAGCAGCACGTCGTTGATCGGCGTGGCAATGTCAGGTTCCTCTGGCGAACCGACAAGAATGGCCTTTTGATCAGTATTACGGGCGGCCTCTGCGAATCCGTCGGCTGCGATTCCGGGCAATTGCTGGACCAGAATTTTGCCGCAACACTTGCCCATTTGGGGATCGACAGGGATGGTCGTATCGGCGAGGCGCTGGGGCGTCAGGATACATGGAGCGGCATCGAAGTTTTGTGGCCGATGGCCAACACGTCAAAGGCTGCGCCTGTTGTGCTGGGCGCGCTGCCCGGCTTCGACCGCGCCCGCGCCTTTGATGGCTTCAGCGGCTTTGGCGTCATTCACCTTGATCGCATTGCCGATGCGCCAATCGCAGCACCGCTTGCTCCCCCTGTTTCAGCGCAATCTGCGAATGTCAGTGCAACATCGCCAACGCCTGCTGAAGTCTCTCCGGCTGCGGGCGAACTAAACGACGAGATCGCGGCTGACATGGCCGAAAGCCATGCGCTTGCGGACGAAGAAGACGGGAGCGTAGAAGACCTGCCCGCAGTGGCGCATGAGGTCGATGTAGCCGCTCATCAAGCGCGCCATGACGAAACCCCGTTGGAATCCGACGAACCAACGCGTATTTCAAACGCGGTGGACGCGCTGGAAGTCGGTGCACATGAGACGCCTGAAGATCAGCCACATGGCGATGCAAGTGCGACACAAGCGCAAGAGAATGCCGACACGCCAGTCACTCCCGCCCAATCGGGCGAGGGCGGGCATGCAGCAACAGAGACAAGTCCACCCCGCGTCAACGCCGCGCCAGAGAACAACGTAGTTCATAACCATCACGGCAACGTGGTGCCCATCCGCTCATGGCAAAAGGAGCAACGCTCGACTTTTGCTGTGACCGAAGCTCCGACGTTCCGGAAAAATGGTCTGGCCGATTTGACTGATCCCCCGGTCGCACCGGCGCCCGACAAGGACGGAGCGAAAAATTCAGCGCCCAGTGCGGAGAGCAAGGCTACGCAGGATGGACCATCCCAGCCGGTCAACGGTTCAACAGCCGCACGCAATGAAGATCTCGTTTCCCTATCGCCAGCTGAGCGCAACGCATTTCGTGAAATTGCCCGCGCACTGGGCGCACGTAATTCCGAAAAGACAGCCGCTAACGCGCGTGAAAGCAAAAGAGAGCTGAATGACACCGGCGATCAGCTGGAAACGACTGGCTCGATTTCGCTTGATCCCGTTGACAGTGCCTCACCTCTCGCGGCGATGGCGTCATCGGGGGCTGCCGCAAGCAAGATAGATGAGAGAGATACAGAAGACGCCAGCAATACCCTGCGGCTCATAGAAAAGCTTGACGCAGGTGTACTTGTGAGCCGGGGCGGCGTGCCTGCGTTCGTAAACAAGGCGCTTCTGGATATGCTCGGCTATTCGAGCATAGATGAGTTTCACAAGAGCGGCGGACTGGATCGGATGTTCCGTGGACGCGATCCCGATATCATGAGCCGCGATGCCGATGGCGGCGCCATTCCTGTCATCTCGGGCAATGGTGAAGTGCTTGCGCTCGAAGGCCGGTTTCAGACGATCGAATGGGATCGGCAGCCTGCAACTCTCATGACATTCCGCCGCACGCTTGGACCGGAACTCAATGCCCGCATTCGCGCACTGGAACTGGAACTGCGCCAGCGGGAAACCGAATCTCGCGAAGCCAATTCGATCCTCGATACAGCGACCGACGGGGTTGTCCTCGTCGACGAAGATGGCCGCATCCGGACGTTGAACAAGTCCGGGCAAGCGCTGTTCGGCTATGAGCAAAACGAAGTGGCGGGCGAACCGTTGACCGTCCTGCTGGCGCGTGAAAGCCAGGCTCTTGCGATGGATTATCTTGACGGCCTCAAGTCCAACGGCGTGAAGAGCGTGCTGAACGATGGCCGTGAAATTACAGGTCGCGCCAGTCAGGGCGGAACAATTCCGCTTTTCATGACGTTGGGTCGCGCCGGTTCATCTACGCCAGCGCGCTATTGCGCCGTGCTGCGCGACCTCACGCAATGGAAAAATGTGGAGCGTGATCTCAGCGACGCCAAGCGTGACGCCGAACGCGCAAGCTCCTTAAAATCCGATTTCCTTGCCAAGATCAGCCACGAAATACGCACACCTCTGAATGCCATCCTCGGCTTTGCCGAAGTGATCATGGACGAACGTTTTGGCCCAGTCGGCAACGAGCGCTATAAGGATTATCTGAAAGATATTTATTCTTCAGGCACGCATGTCCTCAGCCTCGTCAATGATCTGCTCGATCTGTCTAAAATCGAAGCGGGCAAGCTCGATCTCGATTTTGGAAGCGTCAACGCAAACAAGATCGTCAACGAATGCGTCTCGCTGATCCAGCCGCAAGCTACGCGTGAACGCATAATCGTCCGTCTTTCGCTTGCGCCGCGTCTGCCCAACATAGTTGCAGATGAACGCTCATTGCGGCAGATCGTGCTGAATCTCCTGTCCAACGCGGTCAAGTTCAACGAACCTGGTGGCCAGGTCATCGTCTCGACCGCGCTGACCGACGCTGGCCATGCAGTCATTCGCATCCGGGACACGGGCATCGGCATGAATGACAAGGATATGGAACTTGCGCTTGAGCCTTTCCGGCAGGTGGCAACGTCGCGCAAGACCAGCGGGACCGGACTTGGCCTGCCACTGACAAAAGCACTGGTGGAAGCCAATCGTGCCTCTTTCACGATCAAGAGTCGAAAGGGTGAAGGCACAATGGTGGAAGTGTCTTTCCCGCAAACGCGCGTGCTGGCTGAATAGCCAACTGCGCAAGTTTCAATGAGGGTGTAGCGAAAAGGGCGGCGTTGAACGCCCTTCTTGATTCATAGCAAGGCGCCTTAACAGCCGGGCCTGTGATATGGTTATCTGCGGATTCGCTGGGAATTCCGTATAAACCGCGGTCGTAGACAAATGAGTACGCGGAACCTGCAACGCCTGTTCAAGCCCACCAGCATAGCTCTGGTTGGCGCAAGTGACCGCGAAGGGAGCCTCGGTCTGGCTGTCCTGCAAAATATAAAGTCGCTGTCCAACGCGCCACGACTGTTTCAAATCAATCCCCGCCATAAAAGCGTTGCAGGCCACCCGTGTTATGCTTCGCTGATTACATTGCCGGTTGTCCCTGACCTTGTTGTGATTGCGGTGGCGCGCGATCTCGTGATGAGGGTGGCGGAACAGGCCGCAGGGCTCGGCGTGCCCGCTGCCATTGTTATCACGGCGGATGCGACACATGATGAGACATCGTTAAAGTTCACGCTAAGTGAACTCGCCAGGCGCAGCGGAATGCGAATTGTCGGGCCCAATTGCCTTGGTGTTATTGCACCCAAATATGGATTGAACGCCAGCTTTGCCGCACATGCTGTCGCGCCAGGTGAACTGGCGCTTATTTCGCAATCAGGCGCGATCACAGTGTCGCTCATTGCCTGGGCGGCACAGCGCAACATAGGCTTTTCCGGGCTCGCTTCCATTGGCGATATGGCAGATGTGGGATTTGCCGATCTGCTGGATTGGTTTGCCGGTGATATCGGCACCAAAGCCATCCTTCTCTATGTCGAAGCGATAACGCATGCCCCACGTTTCATGTCGGCAGCCCGCGCCGCAGCCCGCATCAAACCCGTGATTGTTATCAAGGCGGGCCGCAGCCAAAGCGCTGCAAAAGCAGCAGCAACACATACCGGCGCATTGACCGGCTCTGACGACGTTTACGACGCCGCCTTCCGGCGTGCGGGATTGTTGCGTGTGGGCGGCATCGAAGAATTGTTCGAGGCCGCAGAAACATTGGGACGCATAACACCTTTTACCGGAGACAGGCTCGCCATAGTGACAAACGGCGGAGGCCTTGGCGTCTTGACTGTTGATGAACTGGAAGCAGCAGGGGGAACGCTGGCGAAATTTACTGAGGCAACGCAACACGCGTTGAATGCCTGCTTGCCGGAAAGCTGGTCGCATGCAAATCCGGCCGATATCGTCGGGGATGCGGATGCAGCACGCTTTGCAGCCTCACTGCAGCCAATACTTGCAGACGCCAATACGGATGCAGTGATGGTCCTGCATTGTCCAACTGCGCTGTCAAAATCGGAAGAAGTCGCCCTCGCCGTTGTGCAGTCGCTTGATGCGTACAACAAGAAATTTTTGCGGCGCAAGCCCGTCTTTGCTGTCTGGCTTGGTGCAACAGAAAAGACAGACAAGATTTTCTCACATGCGCATATTCCGCATTTTGAAACGGGAGCCGTGCGTGGTTTCATGCATTGTGTGAGCTGGCGAAAGAGCCGTGACGAATTAATGGCTATGCCACCTGCGCTTTCGCTCGACACGCACGATGCTCCCAAGGCGCGGGAAATCATCTCGCAGGCGCTTGGCCGTGGTGAGCATTGGCTCCCAGCGGTGGATGTCGACGCCGTTCTCAGGTGTTACGCCATCCGCAGCGCAACGATTGTGAATGTATCAAGCGCCGAAGAAGCCGCCAGTCTCTGCAAGCGATTGCTTGAAACTTATGGGGCCTGCGGCGTTAAACTGCTCTCTTCTGATATCACGCATAAATCGGACGTCGGCGGCGTTCGTCTGAATCTCAAGAGCCCTGAAGATGTCTTGGAGGCGGGGCGGGAGATATTGGAGAGCGCAAGAAAGCTGCGGCCGCAGGCGCGTATCGAGGGCCTGACATTGCATCCCATGATCAATCGTCCACACGGGCGCGAATTGATTGCGGGCATTTCGGAAGACCCTACCTTCGGACCAATCATTCTTTTCGGGCAAGGCGGCAAGGCTGTGGAAGTCTATCGTGATCGCGCCATCGGATTGCCCCCGCTGAACATGACTTTGGCAAAGGACATGATAGCGCGCACGCGAATCTCGCGTCTGCTGGCCGCTCACCGCGACGAACCAGCCGCCGATCTCGATGCCATCGCATCGGTGCTGGTGAGACTGGCGCAAATGTCTGCAGACATCCCGCAGATCAGATCGCTCGATCTCAACCCCTTGATTGCCGATCAGGACGGCGTGATCGCATTGGATGCCCGCATAGAAATCGCGCAGGCACAATCACTCAGCAAATATGGCGCAAATCCTCGTTTTGCCATCGCGCCTTATCCCAAGTCGCTTGAACGTTTTATTACTTTGCGCGAGGGAGCACATATTTTCATCCGCCCGGTGCGCCCGGAAGATGAGCAACTTTATCATCCCTTCTTCAAAAAAGTATCGCAGGAGGATTTGCGTTTGCGGTTCTTCTCGCCGGTGCGTGAATTCAGCCACCAGTTTATTGCCCGGCTCACGCAGGTTGACTATGCGCGCGCCTATGCGGTGGCGGCGATCGATGAGGCGACCGGCGAAATGATTGGCGCCGTGCGACTGATGCATGATCCTGACGACCTGCGCGGGGAATATGCCATCCTGGTGCGCAGCGACTGGAAGGGGCGCGGGCTTGGTTGGCAGCTGATGGAGTTGGTGATCGAATATGCCCGCGAGACCGGCTTGAAACAGATTGAAGCGCAGGTGCTCCCCGAAAACCGCGCCATGCTGGACATGTGCGCCGGGCTGGGGTTTTCTATCATGAACGACCCGGAAGATCAGGCATTGAGGTTTGTAAGGCTGGATCTGGACCGCGAAAGAGCTTCTGTTTAACCGCGTATTTCGATCTGCTCGCCATCTGGACCGCGAAAGACAACGCGCCGCCAGCCTTCCTCTTCCGGCACGCGCGCGCCGGTTGGATGAGGCTTTGTCACGTATTCCACGCCCGCCAATTCCAGCGCGCGAACGGCTTCATCGAATCCGTCTGAGATAAGGCAGAAATGGAAACCCTGAATCGGGTCGCGCCGTTCGCCGACCAGCTCCAGCACAGTCTCTCCAAGGCGCAGATAATTGATCTTAAGACCATCGCGTACGGTCTGGCGCGAATAGGTCACAAATCCAAAGTGCTTTTCATAAAAAGCCGTTGACCGGGCGAGATCGGACACTTCGAGCGCCACGTGATCGATGCGAGTGTAGGCCATGTTGTCTCCTGTTGCCTCAGTCCCTCACAACGAAATTCACCAGCCTTCCGGGCACGGCGATTTCCTTGACCATGGTTTTGCCTGCCAGCAGTTCCACAACTTTCGGATCTGCCTTGACGACAGACATAAGCTCGGCGGCGTCGAGTTCGGCATCGGCAAGCACCTTGTGCCGCATCTTGCCGTTGATCTGTACAGCATATTCGCGTTCGGCAGGTTTGGCGAGATCGGGATCAAAAGACGGCCATGGCGCGTAGGCGATGCTTTCGCTGTGCCCCAGCTTCTCCCACAATTCCTCGGCAACGTGCGGCGTAAAGGGCGACATCAGGAGAATGAGATTGTCCACGCAGATGCGCGGCCGGAGCGGCATTGGCGTCAACGCATTTACAAATTCCATCAGGCGCGAAATCGCGGTGTTGAAGCGCAGGGCTTCGATATCCTCGGTCACGATGCGCACGGTTGTGTGCATCAGCCGGGTTGTTGCAGCATCAGGAGCTTCCTCGATGATGCGCTCCCCAATCACGACGCCCTCGTCGTTGCAGACGATGCGCCAGGCGCGTTCGATGAATCGGCGGACGCCTGCAACGCCTGCCGTCTGCCAGGGCTTGGTGACGTCGAGCGGTCCCATGAACATTTCATAAAGGCGCATGGAATCGGCGCCGAACTCATCGACCACGTCGTCGGGATTGACGACGTTGAAGCGTGACTTCGACATTTTCTCGATCTGCTGTGACACCTCAACGCTGTCATCGGCGATGTGCTTGCCGTCCTTTGCGACAACACGCTCCGGCTCAAAATAACGGCCCTGGGCATCGCGATACGAAAACGCCAGGATCATGCCCTGGTTGAATAGCTTCTGGAACGGCTCCTTTGTAGAGACCACACCAATGTCATAAAGAACCTTGTGCCAGAAGCGCGCGTAAAGCAGATGCAGAACGGCATGCTCCGCGCCGCCCACATAAAGATCGACGGGCATCCAGTATTTTTCTTTTTCCGGATCGATCAGCATCTTGTCGTTGTGCGGGTCGATAAAGCGCAGATAATACCAGCAGGAACCCGCCCATTGCGGCATGGTGTTGGTTTCCCGCAGGGCTGGTGCGCCGGTTTTGGGATCGGTCGTGTTCAGCCAATCCTGCGCTCGGGCGAGCGGCGGCTGGCCATCAGGCGTCGGCCTGTAGTCATCAAGCTCTGGCGGCAGGATCGGCAGGGAATCAGCAGGCAGCGGAACGATGCTGCCATCGTTGAGATGGATCAGAGGGAAGGGCTCGCCCCAATAGCGCTGGCGCGAGAACAGCCAGTCCCGCAGGCGGGTCTGCACGCGGCCTTTGCCCAGCGACTTCTCTTCCAGCCAGGCAATGATTTTCGTTTTGGCGGCATCGACTTCCAGGCCATCGATAAGTGGCGAATTCATCGCCCTGCCGTCGCCGTACCAGGCCGCGGCCTGCACATCGAACCCCTCAGGTGCGGACACGACCTGCACAATGGGTAAATTGAATGTGCGGGCAAAATCATGGTCGCGCTGGTCGTGTGCCGGCACGGCCATGATGGCGCCAGTGCCATAGGAGATCAGCACGTAGTCCGCGATCCACATCGGGATCTTGGCGCCATTGACGGGATTGATTGCATAGGCGCCGGTGAAGACGCCTGTCTTCGTCTTGGCGTCTTCGGTTCGTTCATGATCGCTGAGCGCTGCGACCTTCGCCTTGTAGCCTTCGACGTCCCCCTTGCGATCGGGCGTAGTGATGGCAGACACCAGAGGATGCTCGGGCGCGAGCACACAATAGGTTGCACCCCAGAGCGTATCAGGCCGCGTGGTATAAACCATGAAGTCCTTATCGCTATCGGCGATCTCAAACGTCACTTCCGCGCCTTCAGACCTGCCGATCCAGTTGCGCTGCATGGCCTTCACACCTTCAGGCCAATCGAGAAGATCGAGGTCTTCGAGCAGGCGGTCTGCATAGGCGGTGATGCGCAGCATCCACTGCTTCATGTAGCGCTTCTCGACGGGATCGCCGGTTTCAACGTATTTGCCGTCTTTCACTTCCTCGTTTGCCAGAACGGTCGAGAGCGCAGGGCACCAGTTGACAGCCGATTCGGTCTGGTAGGCGAGGCCCTTTTCATAGAGCTTCAGAAAAATCCACTGGGTCCATTTCACGTAGGCCGGATCGGTCGTGGAGATTTCCCGGCTCCAGTCATAGGAAAAGCCGAGGCGCTTGATCTGCGCGCGGAATGTGTCGATGTTCTGCTTGGTGGTGACGGCGGGATGCACGCCGGTGCGCATGGCGTAACGCTCGGCGGGCAGGCCATAGGCGTCCCAACCCATGGGATGCAGCACATTGACGCCGCGCATGCGCTTGTAGCGGCAAAAAATGTCAGTGGCCGTATAGCCCTCGGGATGGCCCACGTGCAGGCCCGCGCCGGACGGATAGGGAAACATGTCCAGCACGTAGATTTTCGGCTTGCCGGCCACCATCTCGACTTTGAACGTCTCTTTCTGGTCCCAATAGGCCTGCCATTTGGGTTCGATTGTCTTGGGATCGTAGGTCACGATATCGGTCTTTCCATGCCCACTTCGGGCGTCATTTGTCAGGGCTGCGCTCTATCAGGATTTGCCGCAGGCGTCGATGGCGGCGGGCCGACGCTAAAGGCGGAAAAGTTTTCAAAGTTCCGTTTCCCGCTGCTGATCAGACAGATTCGGTTCCTCGCCCGGGTCATCCCGCAACCCGGTGTACAGGCGATGAGCTTTTTCAAATATTCTTTGATAATAATCTCTTTTTCTCTCGCTATGATCAAGGTTTGCAAATCTCCGAAAAACCCCGGGCGAAATATGGGCCGTTTAACTACGCATGTTCTTGATACCGTGTCTGGCGAGCCCGCGCGCGGCATGCTCATCGAACTGGTCGGAATTGCCGCCGACGGCACTAGCCGCACAGTCAAAAGCGTAAAGACCAACGACGATGGCCGCATCACCTCGCCCTTGCTTGAAGGCGACACAATGCATTCGGGCACATACGAGCTGCGCTTTCACGTGGCGGCATATTTTACCAGCATGAAGACGGCGCAAGGTTCACCGCCTTTTCTCGATATCGTGCCGTTGCGCTTTACGATCGCAGATGCATCCGCGCATTATCACGTGCCGCTTCTGGTGTCGCCGTGGAGCTATTCCACCTACAGGGGGTCATGATGGCGACTTATCCCCGCGATCTCCTCGGCTATGGCCGTAGTCCGCCAAATCCGCACTGGCCCGGTGAAGCGCGCATCGCCGTGCAATTCGTGATCAATTACGAAGAAGGCGGCGAGAACAATATCTTGCATGGCGATAGCGCATCCGAAGCCTTCTTGTCGGAAATAGCGGGGGCCGCGCCCTGGCCCGGCCAACGCCACATGAACATGGAATCGATCTACGAATACGGTTCGCGCGCTGGATTCTGGCGGCTGCACCGCATGTTCACAGAGCGCAGCATGCCGGTAACAGTTTTTGCGGTGGCGACAGCAATCGAAAAAAATCTCGAAGTCGTCGCAGGTATGAAAGAGGCCGGATGGGAAATTGCCAGCCACGGTTTCAAATGGGTCGACTACAAGGACGTCTCGGAAGCGACGGAACGTCAGCATATCGCAGACGCCATACGCATTCATACTGAAGTGACAGGCGAGCGTCCGCTGGGCTTTTATCAAGGCCGAACCTCGGAAAATTCTGCCCGGCTCGTGCAGGAAGAAGGTGGCTTCCTTTACAATGCTGATTCATATGCTGATGAATTGCCTTATTGGACCGACGGCGTCAAAGGACCGCACATCATCGTTCCCTACTCATTAGACGCCAACGATATGCGCTTTGCCACCGGACAGGGTTATCATACGGGTGATGGCTTTTTCGACTATTTGAAAGATTCATTTGATCTTCTTTATGCCGAAGGCGCCCATGCGCCGAAGATGCTGTCGATTGGTCTGCATTGCCGCCTGGTTGGCCGTCCAGGCCGCGCGGCCGCGCTTGCGCGCTTTCTCGATTACATCAAGGCGCATGAAAACGTATGGATCGCCCGGAGGCTCGATATTGCGCGCCACTGGATCAAACATCGTCCGCCAAAGGGCGGCTATGTTCCAAGCCGCATGCCGCGCGCTTTATTCGTTGAAGTCTTCGGCGACATCTTTGAACACACGCCGCAGATTGCAGAACGCGCTTACAACAAGGGACTCAGCGCATCTGATGACACCGCGCCGGGTCTGCATAGCGCTCTGGTAACGGTCATGCGCGCGATGTTGCGCGAAGAGAAACTGGCGCTTGTCAAAGCTCATCCTGACCTTGCTGGACGTCTCGCATTGGCGAAAGTCCTCACAGCCGATTCCACAAAAGAGCAGGGGTCCGCAGGTCTCGATCGTCTGACACCCGAAGAGCTCAAGCGCTTCACGGAATTGAATGAAACCTACAAATCCCGCTTTGGCTTCCCGTTCATCATGGCTGTAAAGGGTGCAACGAAGGAACAGATACTGGCGAATTTCGAACGTCGCGTGGCCCATGACGCTGATAGCGAATTCGCCGAGGCTCTGACCCAGATCGAGCGGATCGCCCTGTTGCGATTGACCGACAAGTTGCCATCATGAGTGCGACACTCGAACGTGTATCGACCATGGACGGAAACGCGATTGCAGCACGGATCGATGAACTGGCGCAGCTGAGCGATGATCCCGGCTGCCTGACGCGGTTGACGCTTTCGCCCTCTCATAAAAAGGCCGCTGCACTCATAGGCGAATGGATGCGCACCGCGGGGATGCATGTGCGTGTCGATGCAGCGGGAAATGTGGTCGGTCGGTATGAGGCAGAAAAGCCCGATGCTTCCAAGGTCATCATCGCATCACATATCGATACCGTGCGTAACGCCGGACGTTTTGACGGCAATCTCGGCGTCATAACGGGTATCGCGGTCGTCGGCGAACTCAACCGGCAGGGGCGGCGACTGCCCTTCGCCATAGAGGTGGTTGCATTCTCGGATGAAGAAGGCGTTCGCTTTTCATCGACATTGAGCGGTTCGCGCGCTGTGGCAGGTGTGTTTGATGCGGCATGCCTGGACGACAGGGATAGTGATGGTGTGTCGCGCCGCCAAGCATTGCTGGGGTTCGGTACGGACCCCTCAAAAATCGCCGAAGCAGCCTGCAACCCTGCCAATACGCTGGCCTATCTTGAAGTGCATATTGAACAAGGTCCTGTGCTAGAAGCGCGAAATCTGCCGCTTGGCATCGTCACTGCCATCAATGGCGCCACACGCGGCGAAGTGGTGGTGAAAGGGGAGGCCGGTCATTCCGGTACTTTACCGATGGCGATGCGCCGCGATGCGATGACAGCTGCAGCGGAAATGATCCTGGCGATAGAAGCGCACGCGCGCACTGGCGCCGATATTGTTGCAACAGTAGGTCGGGTCGAAATCCCCAATGGCGCAGTCAATATTGTGCCGGGTCAGGTAAGGTTCTCACTGGATGTTCGCAGTTCATCAGACGATGCCCGTAGCCGGGCCGTTGCTGATATCCAGCAGGAGATCGCGCGCATCGCCGCTGCGCGAAATGTGTCAGCGCAGTTCACTGCTACTTATGACATGCCTGTCACCACATGCGATGCAAACGTCATCAAGGCGATGAGCCGCGCCTTCGTGCAAAATGCCTGTGAGCCCTTCATGCTGGGTAGCGGCGCTGGTCATGATGGAATGTCGTTCCGCGGGCGCATTCCTGTTGGCATGATCTTTGCTCGTTGCCGCAGTGGCATAAGTCATAACCCCGCTGAATTCGCGAGCCCCGCTGATATGGGCGCGGCAGCGCGCGTTTTGTTCGACCTTCTCCTCGACACTGGAGCCTTTGCATGACCGTGAAACTCGATGGCCGCACACTGAAGGCAGCCAAGGTCATGAGCGTTTCGCGCCGCAGCGAGGCTGGCCGATTTGAAAAGGCGTCTTTGAACGAAGGGTCACGCGCAAAGCTTGTCGCGACGCGCCAATGGCTTGATTCCAATTTCATGAACGATGAAGCGCCGCTCATGTATTCGTTCAACACGGGTGTTGGTCTTTTCAAGGACCAGCGTGTCTTGATGAAGGATATGGTCGAATACCAGACCATGACTGTTTACGCCCATGCCACCGGCGTCGGCGAGCCTTTCGATGAAGATGTCACACGCGCCACCATGTTGCTGCGCGCCAATGCGTTTGCATCGAACTATTCAGGGCCGCGTGTCACACTGGTTGATCGCCTGCTCGAATGTCTGAACGCGGGGCTCCATCCGGTTATACCGCAAAAGGGTTCAGTTGGCGCCTCCGGGGATCTCGCGCCATTGGCGCATATGTCCGGCGCAATCTGTGGATTTGCGGAAGCCGAGATGATTTACAAGGGCAAGCGCATGCCCGCGCGTGACGCGCTGGTCAAAGCGGGTCTGTCAGCAACTTTCGATCTCGGCGCAAAGGATGCCTCCTGCCTGATCAATGGCTCCACAGTATCGCTGGCTCTTGGCGTGCTCGCGCAGGAAGACGCCAAACGCATTCTGAAGCATTCAGACATAGCGCTCGCGCTGACGCTCGATTGTTTGCGTGGCGAGCTGGCTGCGTTTCAGGAGCGCCTGCACGCCGCACGTCCGCATCCCGGTCAGGCCGCAAGTGCACGCAATCTGTTGCGGCTCATCGGCGATTCCAAACGCTGCTCTGAAGCCGCGCGGCAAACCGTTTTTCCTGACGAAGCGCGTACGCCGGGAACCCCCGCGCCCCCGCGTGTGCAGGATGTCTATTCCCTGCGCTGTGGTCCGCAAGTTCACGGCCCGGTGCGTGACGCGCTGGAATATATCAGCAAGATCATAGGTACGGAAATCAACTCGGCGACAGACAATCCGCTGGTGTTCGACAACGGCCGTGGTGGTTACGAGATCATATCCGGCGGTCATTTTCACGGCCAATACGTTGCGCAGGCGATGGATCTGCTGGCCATGTCGATGGCCGATCTCTCCTCAATCAGCGAGCGCCGCCTGGCGCGTCTGATAGACCCGACGATGAGCTATGGCCTGCCGCGCAATTTGCTGGCCGGCAAGCGCGGTCTCAACACGGGTTTTGCCACGGTGCAATGCTCTATGTCGGCACTGGTCATGGAAAACCGCACATTGTCCATGCCAGGCTCTGTGGATTCGATCCCCGGAAAGTCCAATGCCGAAGATCACGTATCCAATTCCACCTGGTGCGGGCGCAAGGCGCGCACGATTGTCGCCAATACCGAAGCGGTTGTTGCTGGCGAAATACTCATGGCCACTCAGGCGCTCTCCCTTGTTGCGGATCTGGCGAAGGATCATCCCATCGGGAGCGGTTCGCGTGCTGCGCTTGAGGCCGTGCGAAAAGTCATCAAGCCGGCTCTATCAGGGGATCGCTGGTACGGGATTGAAATGCAGCAGGCACAAGATCTGGTGCGATCCAACGCTATTGTCGAAGCCGTTGAAAGCGCTGTCGGCAAGCTCGAGTGAGATTGACCGGCATATGCATTGACGTATGCATATGCAGGCCGTTCCTGGTTTGAGCAATTGGATCAGGTCTAACAGGGGGAGTAAAAAATGGCTGACAATTCAACACATCCGGTAGACGAAATTCTACCGCCTGATCGCCTCGCGGCGCTCGGTATTCAACATGTCCTTGTCATGTATGCGGGCGCTGTCGCCGTTCCGTTTATTATCGCCGGTGCTCTAGGCCTTCCGCCGGAAACGCGGACCATGCTCATTAACGCGGATTTGTTTGCTTGCGGCATCGCAACGCTTGTCCAAGCCTTTGGCATGCCGGGTGTAGGCATCAGGATGCCTGTCATGATGGGTGTCACGTTTGCTTCTGTCGCGCCGATGCTAGCTATGATCAACGCTGGCAAGGCTGCAAATGCCTCGCCCAATGATATCCTTCTGACGATCTACGGCAGCGTGATAGCGGCGGGTATATTTGCAACCATCGTTGCGCAGTTCATGTCGAAGCTCATTCGCTTCTTCCCGCCGGTTGTCACCGGCACAATCATTCTGGTCATCGGCATCACGTTGATGCGCATTGGTATCGGCTGGGTCGGCGGCGGATTGCCGGCGTTGACGCGCGTGGTTGATGGACAGCGCGGTTCATTCGCCAATCCAGCCTTTGGTTTGCTCGACAACATGCTTATCGCGACACTCGTGCTAGTCGTCATAATGTTGATCGCAAAATACATGAAAAACTTCTGGTCCAACATTGCGGTTCTGCTCGGGATTGTCGTTGGCGGGCTTGTGGCAGCGGCTCTGGGCAAGATGAATTTTGGACCTGTGGCAGCTGCGCCCTGGTTCGCGTTCGTTATGCCTTTCCAGTTTGGCATTCCGAAATTCGAATTCTGGTCTGCATTGACGATGAGCATAGTCATGATCGTGGTTATGGTTGAATCAAGCGGCATGTTCCTTGCTCTTGGCGATATGACCGGCAAGAAAGTGAGCGAAGACGATATGACCAAAGGTTTGCGCGCCGATGGCGTGGGCACGATCCTCGGCGGAATATTCAACACCTTTCCGTATACGTCCTACTCGCAGAACGTGGGATTGGTGGGCGTTACCGGTGTGAAGTCACGTTGGGTTGCGGTGGCCGGCGGTGTAATTCTGTTGATCCTCGGCCTGATTCCGAAACTGGCGGCGATATTTGCGGCGATTCCGGTTTATGTTCTCGGCGGCGCAGGCCTGGTCATGTTCGGCATGGTAGCCGCCACGGGTGTGCGTATCCTGGCGTCGGTGGATTACACTGCAAACAGGAACAACCTGTTTATCGTCGCTCTTGGAATTGGCTTTGGCATGCTTACGCTTGTCGCGCCTAATTTCTTCGAACACTTCCCCAATCAGCTCAAACCGCTGCTTGAATCAGGCATTCTGCTGACAACAATCATCACGCTCATCCTGAATGCGTTCTTCAATGGTTCGGGGGTCAGCATGCCTGTTCCGGCAGAGGCCAAAGTGGCAACACACTGAGTCTCTACCTTTCCGCAGCGGCTTAATTCGCTGCTGTCCATCGCCTTGATCCCTGGCAGGAGCCGCTATAATAGGCTCCTGCCCACCGGACAAATGAAGTATTCGCGGAGATCGTAGATGAGCATGGTTGAAATGGCAGGCCTGCGTGTGGCCAAAGTTCTTGCAGACTTTGTCGAACTGGAAGCCATACCCGGAACCGGCATTGCGCCAGCGGCTTTCTGGGACGGGTTTGCAGCCATGGTCCGTGATCTCGCGCCTGAAAATGCAGCGCTGCTGTCCATCCGCGACTCGATGCAGTCAAAAATCGATGACTGGCACAAGAGCCGCAAGGGCAAGCCGTTCGATCTGGCTGCCTATTATCTTTTCCTGCGCGATATCGGTTATTGGCTGGAACCGCCCGCGCATTTTGCTATCGCAACAACCAACGTCGATCCGGAGATTGCAACGATTGCGGGCGCGCAGCTCGTCGTGCCGGTCTCCAATGCGCGTTATGCGCTCAATGCCGCCAATGCACGATGGGGCTCGCTTTATGATGCTCTGTATGGAACCGACGCCATATCGGACGAAGGTGGTGCAGCGGCAGGCAATGCTTACAATCCCGTGCGCGGAGAGCGCGTGATTGCGAAAGCTCGTGCCGTACTGGATTCGATAGCTCCCCTCGCGGTGGGAAGCCATGCAGAAGCATCGAGCTACAAGGTGATCGATGGCGCGCTTGCGGTGAGCGTCAAGAATGGCAGCACGACTGGCCTGAAAGATGGCGCGAAATTCGTTGGCTATTCCGGAGACGCCGCCTCGCCAACATCCATAGTTCTGCGCAACAATGGCCTGCATGCGGAGATCGTCATTGATCGCAACCATGCGATCGGCAAGAGCGACGCAGCCGGCATTGCCGATGTCATCATGGAATCGGCGCTGACGACCATCATGGATATGGAAGACAGCGTGTCGTCAGTTGATGCTGACGACAAGGTCGTCAATTACCGCAACTGGCTCGGCCTTCTGAAAGGCACCTTGAGTGCGAACCTTGAAAAGGGCGGCCGCACCGTTGAACGCAAGCTCAATGGCGACCGCAAGTTCACAAAGCCCGCTGGCGGTGATCTTTGGCTCTCTGGCCGCAGTCTCATGCTGGTGCGTAATGTGGGTCATCACATGTACACCGATGCTGTGCTTGACAGCGCGGGCAAGGAAATTCCTGAAAACCTGCTTGATGGCGCGTTGACGGGCCTGATCGCCATTCACGATCTGAAAGGTTCAGCGGGTCCGATCCGCAACAGCCGCAAGGGCTCTGTGTATATCGTAAAGCCCAAAATGCATGGCCCGCAGGAAGTCGCTTTTGCGAGCGAAGTGTTTGGCCGCGTCGAGGCCATGCTGGCGTTGCCGAAAAATAAACTGAAAATGGGCATTATGGACGAAGAGCGGCGCACGTCGATCAATCTTGCGGCCTGCATTCATGCAGCCAGCGAGCGTGTCGTCTTCATCAACACGGGCTTTCTGGATCGCACGGGTGATGAAATTCATACCTCGATTGAAGCCGGCCCCTTCATCCGCAAGAACGAGATGAAGAACATGGAATGGATCAAGTCGTACGAGGATAACAACGTCGATGTCGGCATGGCCTGCGGTTTGCCGGGCAAGGCGCAGATCGGCAAGGGTATGTGGGCCATGCCGGATCGCATGGCCGATATGCTGACGCAGAAAATTGGTCATCCCAAATCCGGCGCCAACACCGCCTGGGTGCCCTCGCCAACCGCTGCAACCCTGCATGCACTGCACTATCACGAGGTGAATGTGTTCGACCGCCAGAAGGAGCTTGCCAGTCGAACACCTGCGAAGGTGGAAGACATCCTGACGATACCTCTGGCGCAATCGAATTTCGCGCCCGATGCAGTGCGTGAGGAGGTCGACAACAACGTGCAGGGCATTCTCGGTTATGTTGTGCGTTGGATTGATCAGGGCGTTGGCTGTTCCAAAGTGCCCGACATCCATGATGTCGGACTGATGGAAGATCGCGCAACCTTGCGGATCTCTTCGCAACATATTGCCAACTGGCTGCATCACGGCGTGGTGAGCGAAGCCGAAGTGATGTCAGCGCTCAAGCGAATGGCGGTCATCGTGGACCGGCAGAATACCGGCGATGCCGCATATGTGCCAATGGCGCCGGATTATGACGGTATCGCCTTCAAGGCCGCCTGCGATCTGATTTTCAAAGGTCGCGAGCAACCCAATGGCTATACGGAATTCATCCTGCATTCCCGCCGCAGGGAGGCCAAGAAGGCGCAGGCCGGCGTCTGATCGGGTTCATTCGCCGCCGCTCTTGCATCTGTGGCAGGAGCCTGCATGATGACGCGGTAATACCTAAAAAAAGAAAACCGCGAAACGCCCCATGTCCGAAACCGCTTCAAGGCCTCCGATAGTACGGACGCTGTCCCAGCCGCATTTTCAAGTGTTTCTGGGCGGCTTGCTGCCCAATTACATGACCGGCTGGATAGCGCGTGTGGCTGTCGGTTGGCTAGCCTGGCAGTTGACGCATTCGCCAACCTGGCTCGGCATCATCGCTGCTGCGGATTCGGCGCCCATGCTGGTGCTGGCGCCATTTGCTGGCGCGGTGTGTGATCGCATGGAGCCTTTGAAGCTTATGCGCATTTCGCAATTCGTAATGTTCCTGCATGTCGTTGCCTTGGCGTTGCTGACATGGCTTGGCATGATGCGGATCGAGATCCTGTTTATCCTGGCGCTTGTTGTCGGCTGCGCCTATCCGTTTCATTCGGCAGCCCGGCAATCGATTATCCCATCGACTGTTCCAAGAGAACTCTTTTCCTCCGCTGTGGCGATTGATTCAGCTTGCTATCATTCCAATCGCTTTGTCGGTCCAGCGGTAGCAGCCTTGATCATTCCGAAATGGGGCGTCACTGGCGCGTTTCTCGCGCATACTCTTGGCTCGGGCATCAGCGTAATCGCCTTTGCAATCCTGCGGTTACCGCCGCCCGACAGAACGGGCCGCTCGACACGCAATCTCTTTGCTGATGTGGCAGAAACGATTGCCTATGCGTGGCGGCATCCTGCCATCCGTCCGCTTCTGGTCATTCTGGGATGCGCGTCAATACTGGCGCGGCCGTTGCAGGATATGTTGCCCGGTTTTGCCGATGTTGTGTTTCATGGTGATGCCACGACATTGGCATGGCTGACCTCGGCAATGGGAGTAGGCGCAGTGATCGGTGCGATCCACGTCGCCCTGCGCGGAGGCATCAGCGGTCTTACGCTGGTCGCCATGGCTGGATATTTGCTGACAGCCCTGGCAACGCTGTTCTTCGTCGTAACCGACAATTTGATTGTCGGAATTTTGTTTTCGCTTGTCGGCGGCTATGGCCTCGCCATCATGTCGACAAGTGTGCAGGCGTTGATGCAACTGGCGGTGGACGATCAGAACCGCGGCCGCACGATGTCGCTTTATTTGCTGATTTATCGGGGCATGCCCGCTGTTGGCGCTATCGTCATTGGTATAGCCGCCGAGGCCTTTGGTCTGCGGCTGACGTTCGCAGTTGCATCTGTCCTTTGTGTGGGAACTTTTATTGCAACGCTCCCCTCATTTCGCACAATTGTCGATGCCATCGAGAAGAAGCCAAAAGGCTGAAATTAGGGCAAGCGCGAGCGCGTGCTTTTGGTGTTATTTCACCACATCCCAATCATCTGGCAGAACGCCGGCCTTCTCACCCTTGCGCAGATAATAGGCCCATAGCTTGCCGCAATGGAAATCCCGCATTTCGTGCCGGTTGATCTGCTCCATCTCTTCGTCCGTGAGCGGAAGCGGCTTGCGCCCGGCCTGCATGACTTCCATCTGTGCACGCGCATTTTCATCAAAATGAACGGCATCGACGAGCAGGGCTGGAATGGATTCGGCAACCAGCGTCAGCCCGTGCGCGCGCATCAGCACGGCGTGATGAGGCCCAAGGCTGCGCGCGAGTTTCTCGCCCTGTTGCTTCAGCTTGATGTGGCTCGGATCAGAATCGGTCGGTATTCCGGAAGCCCAGCGGACCGCGCGCGCGCGCATCGGCACCAATTGCACGCCTTCCATCATCGTGAACCAGATCGCGATTTCCATATGGTTGTGAACGACCGCATTCACGTCGGGCCGCGCCTTGTAAATCTCGCCATGAATAGGAATTTCGAACGGTGGCCGCAGCGGCGCACCCGATAGCACGTTACCCTCGAAATCCACTTTTATCATGCGCTCAGGCGTAACGTCCCCGCGCGGATCGGTGGCGGGTTGAATATAATAGGCGTCTTCGCCGGTAATGCGCGCTGACACGTGGCCCGAATAATCGAGCAGATTTTCCATCACCATAAGGCGCGTTGCGGCCGCGATTTCCATGCGCAACCTGGCGTCAGAATTACTGCGGATATCGGTGTCAGCCATTGTCATCTCCTCTGTTCTTGTCGTCTTACCTAAAATCGGGAGGCAGGCAACTATCGGCTCGCAGGCGTTGTGTGGCGAAACAATAGCAGCGACAAAATGATGGCGCTCAGCAATTCCAGTCCGCCCATGAGCAGGAATGTCGAGCGGAATTGTTGCAATTGGTCCGCTTGCGCAAGGCTGTCATACACCCACGTAATAATGGCAGCTCCCACTATGATGCCCAGCAATCGCAGCACGTTGACAATACTGCCTGCCATGCCGCGTGCACTGACCGGTAGAATGCTGGTCGTCAGATCGAGATTGCCAACTTGAAATGTGCCAAGGCCAAAACCCGCAGTGAACAGGCCGGCCCCCAGCGGAGCAAGGATCGGCAGAGCGCCTGCAAGGCCGGTGGCGATCACGCCGAAGGAAGCAATGATCAGCCCGGCGGAGACAAGCATCATCGACGTGACGCTTTTCGACAAACGGCTGCAGATAAGGCCCGCAAGAATCTGCCCCAGTGGATAAAGCCCAAGCAATAAGCCAGCCACGATCAGGCTGGTGTCGCCGCGGATGACCAGCAGATATGGCACCAGCAGGAACACTGAAAAGTTGAAAAAATTGATGGCGAGTGTTGCAAGCTGGATACCGGCGAACGATGGATTTTTGTAGAACTCCACGTGCAGCACGGGGTCGGCAGCTTTGCGTTCCTGCCGCACAAAAAGCACAGCGGTAGCTATCCAGATGGCTAACATCGCCAAAGGCAGCATCGCGTGATCAGATTGCCGGGCCAGGGTCAACATGCCGACGAAACTTGCAAGTGACAGCATCAGCCACGCTGTGCCTGCATAATCGAATGCGGGAACGGGGCCCTTGTAGGGTATGTCCTGCGGCAGCAAAAATGCAAGCGCCAGAGCGGTAAATGCAATCGGCGCGCGATACCAGAACACGGCGGGCCAGCCGAATGTCTCGATCAACCAGCCACCCAGAACGGGCCCGATGGCAAGGCCGATACCGAACAACATTGTATAAAACGAAAGCGCTGCGCGTTTTCTTGCTGGCGGGTAGAGAAACGTAGCCATTGCCGGTCCGCATGACATGGAAATGCCTATGGCGATCCCCTGCAGTCCGCGCAAGGCCACGAGCGACGGATAATTCGGCGCAAAGCCAGCGATAGCATGGATGATCGCAGCCAGCCCCGATCCGAACATGAACACACGCCGGTGCCCATAGAGATCGCCCAGCTTGCCGAAGATGATGCTGAAGCAAGATTGCAGCAGCACATAAACGATTACGATCCACTGGATATCGCTGATGCGCAGGCCAAAGGCGGCAGTGATGGCTGGAAAGGCAATATTGACAGCCGAATCCAGCGGCCCGAGCATGGCGCCAAAACTGATGATGATCATGCCCAGAGCCGCGCGCGCCGCGCCGGGATAAGCGCGCCCTGTCAGCTCAGCATCTACAGCCGAATCCGTGTTCATTCCATGCGAACATTTTTTGAGAAGTCGTAATTTCGTCCGGATTCGCTTGCGAATGTCCAGGTGATCCGCGAATTCTCAAAGCCCGGCGTCATCACCTTCTTCAGGAAATTTTGTTGATCGGCCCAACCGGCATTGGCTTGTGGCGCGCGATAGCGTCCGGGCATGGTGTCGTTGAGCCACCCGTGTGGCGCACCGGGATAGATATGCATGTCATAGGTCTTGTTGGCGCTTTCCAGCGTGTCGCGAAACCGCCTGACGTCGTTGAGCGAAATGATGTGATCAGCCTCGCCGAACGCGCCGAATACGGGACAATCGAGAGCCGCGATGACATCAACCAGCTTCTTGGGTTGGCGTTCGTTGGTGCCCCATTCGCGTTCCGAACATGCGCCGTACCAGACCACCGCTGCGGTAAGTTTTCGTTGTGAAGCATAAACGAGCGGATGACGGCCGGTCTGGCAATAGCCCGCGACGGCAATGCGGCTCATGTCAGCAGATGGATCCTTGCTCGCCAGTGCGAACGCAGCGTCGATCAGCTCAACGGATTCTGGATCAGTCATGTCATAGCGGCCGTCGCCGAGATTGAGATTTGGCAGATCAGGATGTTTGAAAAAGAAACTCGGCGTCACCACAAGAAAGCCATCCACCGCGCAGCGTTGTGACAGATCCAGCGTATGTTTTACCAGGCCGTATCGCTCGTGCATGAAGACGATGACCGGATATTTTCCCGGCGCCTTGGGCTTGGTAATCCACGCCGGCATGCCGTTGGCGCATGTGTGTTCGGTGATGTCGAGATTATCTGCGATAGAAGTCATGTCACGCTCCCTGTTTAACCATCAGCGCCACGGCCTGATCGGTGGTCATGACGCGCCCCATGCGCGGAAACACGCGTTCAAGAAAAAATTGATTGTTATTGCCCCGCGCCGAATAACAGCAATCACTGACGACAACGATGCCGTAGTCCATATCCCGCGCGGCAAAAACAGTCGATGCAATGCCGACATCCGTTGAGCCACCTGCGATGATGATCGTGTCTATGCCACGCACCCGCAGTTGAAGTTCAAGATTTGTCTGATGGAAAGAGTTCCAGCGGTTTTTCGGCACGAACCGGTCGCCAGGGGCGGGCGCGAGTTCGGGCGCGACTTCCGCCTCCTTTGAGCCAGCGTAAAAACCCGGCTTGATCGGCGCATCCGCGCCGCCCAGCGGGCGCAGCTCCATATCCGTATCCGTCAGCCGTGCGACAGTGTCCGAGCTATCTGGCGCATGTGCGCCCGAAGGATAGAAAGTCGGCATACCAACGGCGCGTGCGCCCTCCAGCAGCCGTTGCATATTGGGCAAGATGTTACGCTCAGCGAGAAATTTCTGCTTATCGGTATTGGCAGGGTGCAGATAGCCGTTGAGAGCGTCGAACAGGATGAGGCCCGTGCGCGCGGCGGACAATTGTTTTTCAAGGCGCGAAATCGTCGCCATTGTTTCCTCTCCTTTTCGTTTTATGCTGTCGTGATAATACGACCCGGCAAGAACAGCAATTCGGGGAACGTTATTTAGGGGAACAGGTATGGCACGACTATTGGAAGGGCGCGCAGTGCTGGTGACAGGTGGCGGTGGTGAAATTGGCGGCGCCATTGCCTCCCGTTTCGCGCGGGAAGGGGCAAGTATCCTGGTTGCTGATCTGCGGCCACAGGCTGCGGAAGCTGTGGCCGCGGCTATCCGCGCCAATGGCGGCATCGCAGAAGCCTTTGTCGCGGATATGGGCTGCCCCGAAGATTGCGCGCGGGCTGTAGAAGCTGCCGCCGCCGCCTTTGGCAAGCTGACGACCCTGGTGAATGTTGCGGCAGCTGAAAGTCCGGAAGCCAGTATCGAAGCCCTTCCACTCGCCGCGTGGAACACGGCGCTTGCTGTCAATCTCACCGCGAGCTTTCTCACGGCCAAACATGCCGTGCCGCACATGCGCGCAGCAGGTGGTGGCTCAATCATCAATATTGCTTCGCAGCTCGGCCAGATCGGCGTTTTTAATCGTGTGGCTTATTCGACGACCAAGGCTGCGCTCATTCAACTCACCAAATGCATCGCCACCGAATATGGCCCGGACAACATTCGCGCCAATACGATTTCGCCCGGATCAATCTCCACTGCGCGCAGTGCGAAGTCCTACGGATCCATAGAAAACGCCCGGCGCGTGCGCGGCCCTGCGCATCTCTTGGGCCGTCAGGGCAGGGTCGAGGAAATAGCCGCTGGGGCAGTCTTTCTCGCGAGCGAAGAATCTTCGTTCATGACTGGCGCGGATCTTTTGCTGGATGGCGGTTACCTTGCTTTCAAAGGTGAACTTCCGGTAAAATCGAAATAATAGGGAAGGGCATGAGGCTTGACGAATGCCCTTTAAGAAGAAAACCGCGGATGTTCGCCAGCGCGGATGTGCGGGAGTTGATGGATTGAGCCAGCATCAATCCATCGAGCCCTGGTTTAAAATAGGCTTGGTTTAGAAGAAGCTTGGCGGCAACGCTGAGGCAAGGATTGAAGATGAATTTCAATATCACACGCCGTCATTTGCCGTTTGCGCTGTTCGGCTCTGCCGCTGCGGCCTGGCAGGCGCAGGCAGCCGATGCGGTCACAGACTTCTATAAAGGCAAGACTCTGTCACTTGTTGTAAGCTCTGCTGCAGACGGTGGTTACGACAGGCTGGCCCGTACTGTTGCCAAGCACATGTTCGCCTATATCCCCGGAAAGCCTGAGATTGTTGTGCGCAACATGCCGGGTGCAGGCGGCATCATTGCTGCCAATTATCTCGCCAATACCGCCAATAAGGATGGCCTCGTGATCGCCTGCCTGCAAGCAAATACGGCCGTGGAGCCTTTGCTCGGCACCCGGCAGGCCGAATACGACGCCAATAAGATCAACTGGCTCGGCACGCCTTCGGTTGAAACAGGGCTGCTGATGGTCTGGCAGAAATCGCCCGTGAATACGATCGAGGACGCAACCAAAACCCCGATCAAGGTTGGCGCGTCGGGTCACAATTCGGCCCCCGCCTTCTTTGCGCGACTTCTGAATGAGACCCTGGGCACTAAACTCGAGATCGTGGTCGGTTTTCGCGGTCAGAGCGGCGCATGGCAGGCGATGGAAAAGGGCGATATCGACAGCTATGGCATGACTTACTGGAGTTCGCTCACGTCTGCGAAGAAGAAATGGCTGCAGGACAGAAGCGTGCGCTTTCTTGTCCAGTATGGTCCCGAGAGAGTCGGTGAACTCGCCAACGTGCCCGACGCGCTTGATCTCATCAAGAACCCCGCTGACAAGGCATTTTTCGAAGCCGCCACTGCGCAATTGTCTCTTGGACGGCCATTCGCTGCGCCTCCAGGCGTCCCGGCGGAACGGATCGCTGCGTTGCGCAAGGCCCTGATGGACACGTTCAAGGACGAAAAATTCCAGCGCGATGTCAGGCGTATCGGGTTGCTCGTCAACAATCCCCGTTCCGGCGAGCAATTGCAGCAGCAGATTGCCAACATCTATCGCGCACCCAGTGAAACCGTCTCGCGCCTGCGCCGGCTCGCCAACCCACCGAGATCTTGATTGCGCTGCCAAGGTTGCAGGAGCGGCAGGCGTTTGCGATAAGCGCAGCGCCGAAGGGAACCGGCGCAGTCTTCAGGAGGGGAACATGAACCGGAATTCTTTCGCATGCGCGCTGATGCTCGCAGCGTCTGGCTTAGGGTCGAGCTTGGCCTCGGCTGACCCAATTGCTGATTTTTACAAAGGCAAGACCGTAACGATGATCGTCAGTTCGTCGCCCGGCGGCGGGTACGATTTACTTTCTCGCACGATCACCCGTCATCTCACCAAACATCTGGCCGGAAGTCCGACTGTAGTTGTCCGCCACATGCCCGGCGCGGGCGGAATTGTCACGGCCAAGTTTCTGTATTCCTCGGCGGCGCGCGACGGCTCGGTCATGGGTAGCATGCAGAATAACGTGCCTTATGAGCCCCTGTTCGGCACCAAGCAGGCAGACTACGATTCCAACAAGTTGAACTGGCTAGGGACGCCATCAGTGGAAACCGGTCTGCTGTTTTCCTGGCATACATCAAAATTCAAGACGATTGATGATGTGCGCAAGTTTGAATTCACCG
>CAMDKB010000003.1 GCA_945901195.1 Rhizobium sp. Q54 | reverse complement strand
CAAGTTTCAGCCGGTCATCATGCGATTGTCTCCATTCCTTTTCCGGCTTCGGCGTCACTGTCTTCAGCCAAGGCTCGATCGACGCATGTTGTGCGTAAAAGAGTGTGAGATCGGGCACCAGATCTTTCACGACTTCCATGTGCGGCAGAGGATAAATCTTCAACACACCGTTGATTGTCGACATATCCTTGGTGCACGCGAGCGTATTGGTGCCATCGATATTCATCGCACACGATCCGCAGATGCCTTCGCGGCAGGAACGGCGGAAGGTCAGCGTCGGATCGATCTTGTTCTTGATGTAGAGCATCGCGTCCAGAACCATGGGACCGCAATCATCCATATCGACATAATAACTGTCGATGCGCGGATTCTGTCCATCATCAGGATTCCAGCGGTAGACCCGGAATTCACGAACGTTTTTCGCGCTTGCGGGTTTCGGCCAGGTCTTGCCGGGCTTGATCTGCGAATTCTTGGGAAGTGTGAGTTCGACCATCGAAATATCTCCAGATCAATACACCCGAGCTTTCGGCTCGATATAGCTGATCTCATTTGTCATCGTGTAGGTGTGCACCGGACGGAAATCGATCGCGATCTTCTTTGTCGAGTCATCCGCCCATGCCAGGGTGTGTTTCATCCATTCCTTGTCGTCGCGATCGGGATAATCCTCGCGCGCGTGTGCGCCACGACTTTCCTTGCGCTCAACAGCAGAATCCATCGTCACCACGGCTTGAATGATCAGGTTGTCGAATTCGAGCGTCTCGATGAGATCGGAATTCCAGATTAGTGAACGGTCGGTAATGGCTACATCCTTCGAGCCCTCCCAGACCTGATGAATGAGCTTGGAGCCTTCCTCGAGCACTTCGCCGGTGCGGAACACCGCGCAGTTCGACTGCATCGTCGTCTGCATGCTGTTCCGCAACTCAGCCGTTGCAGTTCCGCCCTTCGCGTTACGGAAACGGTCAAGACGCGAAAGAGCGAGTTCAGCGGAATCGGCAGGAAGATCAGCGTGTTTCTCGCCAGGCTTCACAAGTTCGGCGGCGCGAAGGCCGGCCGCGCGGCCAAACACAACGAGATCAATCAGAGAGTTAGAACCAAGCCGATTGGCGCCGTGCACGGAAACACAGGCCGCTTCGCCCAGCGCCATCAGCCCCGGCACCACATGATCAGGGTTGCTATCCTTCTTGGTCAACACCTCGCCGTGATAGTTCGTGGGAATGCCGCCCATGTTGTAGTGCACGGTCGGCAGAACCGGAATCGGCTCCTTGGTCACATCGACACCAGCAAAAATGCGCGCACTTTCCGAAATGCCGGGCAAGCGCTCATGCAGGATCTTGGGATCAAGGTGATCCAGATGCAGATAGATGTGATCGGCATTCTTGCCAACGCCGCGCCCTTCGCGAATTTCAATGGTCATGGCGCGCGAAACGACGTCGCGTGAAGCGAGATCCTTGGCTGACGGCGCATAGCGCTCCATGAATCGCTCACCGGCGGAGTTCGTGACATAGCCACCTTCGCCACGCGCGCCTTCGGTAATGAGACATCCCGAGCCGTAGATGCCCGTCGGGTGGAATTGCACGAATTCCATGTCCTGCAGAGGCAGTCCCGCGCGCAGCAGCATGGCATTACCATCGCCAGTGCAAGTATGCGCTGATGTGGCAGAGAAATACGCGCGTCCATACCCCCCGGTCGCCAGGATGGTCAGGTTGGCGCGGAAACGGTGGATCGTTCCGTCATCCATTTTCAGGCAGATCACGCCAAGGCAGCGGCCCGAAGGGTCCATGATCAGATCGATAGCAAAATACTCGATGAAGAACTCGGTATTGTTGCGTAACGCCTGCCCATAAAGAGTGTGCAGAATGGCATGGCCGGTGCGGTCGGCAGCCGCGCAGGTGCGCTGCGCTGTACCCTTGCCGAAGTCTGTGGTCATGCCGCCAAACGGGCGCTGATAAATCTTGCCCTCTTCGGTGCGTGAAAACGGCACACCCCAATGTTCCAGCTCATAAACAGCCGCAGGCGCATTGCGGCAAAGATATTCGATGCAATCCTGATCGCCCAGCCAGTCCGATCCCTTGACGGTATCGTACATATGCCAGCGCCAGTCGTCCTGATGCATGTTGCTCAGCGCCGCCGAAATACCGCCCTGCGCCGCAACCGTGTGGGAGCGCGTGGGAAACACCTTGGATATGCAGGCCGTACGCAGGCCTTCCTGCGAGCAGCCAACCGTGGCTCGCAATCCTGCGCCCCCCGCTCCGACAACAACAACGTCAAAGACATGATCCGTGATCGGATAGGCCTTGCCCAGTTGCGAGGGCGCTTTCACAGAACCATTGGCTTCAGCCATGGTGAATCCTCTTGCACTTGCCGGATGAACGGACCGTTAGACAAAACTCAGGCGCAGCACTGCATAAATGCAGGCCAGCCCGATGGCGGCGGCGAAAAACATGTTGAGCATCACAAGCCAGGTCTTGGCGAGTTCGCCGTGCACATAATCTTCGATGATTTCCTTCATGCCGAGCATCATGTGATAAATGCCCGCCAGGAGAAATAGAAGCGTGAGTATCGCTGGCAAGGGGCTGCCAAGCGTAGCGCGAACAGTATTGAAATCCTTGCCAATCAGCGACAGGATAATCGCGACGAAAATAATGGACAGCGGCAGCAGCGCGATCGAGGTTACGCGCATATGCCAAGCATTTTTGGTGCCCGTTTTCGCCGAGCCAAGATGCCGGACCTGCCCCATGGGCGTACGCATGGAGGATGAGGATTTGTCGTTCATGCCGTCTCTCCTCAGCGAGCCAGATAGGCGAAGACCCAGACCAGTATCGTCAAAACGATGCCGCCCCAGAGCGTAACCTGCGCCAGATATTCCCGCTGCGGATGCTCCATGCAGCGGCCCGTGTCCTGGATCATGTGACGGATCCCGCCGAGCATGTGGGTAAAAAGGGCCCAGGTGAACCCGAACAGGATCAGACGACCGATGATCGTTCCCATGAACCAGTTTGCGGTCGCAAACGAAGCCGGACCGGTAGCAGCTGCAATCAGCCACCAGGCCAGCAACAAGGTACCGAAATAGAGCCCGGCCCCCGTGATGCGATGGGTGATCGACATCATCATCGTCAGCATGGGCCGATACACCTGCAGGTGCGGTGATAACGGGCGGCGTGATGCCTGATTCGACTGTATTTCGGCCAAATGATCCCCCGGGGATTGGATTTGTTCTTGAGAACGGACCTCGCGGCCTAACTAAAGCACAGCGAACCCGCGCGCAACGGCGCTCTCGCGCATAGCTGCCACAATAATCAGGAGCGGCTACGCCGGACCCTAAGTTCTGGGGCTGCCAGCCTTCCCCCCCGAGGAACTGGCTCCGGCGGGGCTTTTGCCCGCAGCGGCTCGAACCAGAGCCATCGCCTCGGGTCCGTCCCATTCGGCGGGCCCCGCCATGACGCCAAGTTCGCATCCTTTTGGATCGATCAGAATGGTCGCTGGGAGACCCAACACCTTCCCGGCCTGCTTCAGCGTCTGAAACACATCCGCTTTGGAGTCAGTGTAAAAGGCCAATTGCTTTACCCCGACCGACTCGAGAAAGGACTTGCGACGCTCCAGTCTGGCGGTATCGATGTTGATTGCAACCACCTCGAAGTCGGGTCCACCTACGGCCGCCTGAAGCCGATCAAGCGCCGGCATCTCGGCCCGGCACGGGACGCACCATGTGGCCCACAGATTAAGTAGAACAGTTTTACCTTTAAAATCTGAAAGTTGCAGCCGTTTACCATCCGGCCCGTCGAAGGCAATTTCTGTAGCCAACTTTGGCGATTTTGAAATATTCAGCGCAGCAATCTGGCCATGTGCCAGCGGCGCGATCTGCCGTGCCGTATCGGCTGAAGCCGCACAAGCTGCAGTCCCGGCGCTTTCCTTGCCGCCAACCCGGTTCATCCCGTATAGGACCGCAGCAAACAGCGCGCCCGCCAGCCCGATCAACACCAAAGTTTTCGCGCCAGCGCCGCGGCCACTCGGCCGCACTAACTCTGTTTGGTTTGGGTCAGACATGTCTTATCCGGTCACAAGAGGCAGTTTATGAGCAACAAGATGTGGGGTGGCAGGTTCGAAACCGCACCTGACGCCATTATGGAGGAAATCAACGCCTCCATAGGCTTTGACTACCGTTTTGCGTCGCAGGATATACGCGGATCGCGCGCACATGTCGCCATGCTTGCCAAAACCGGCATTATTTCCACCAGCGACGCCGAAGCCATCGACAGTGGTCTAGAGGAGATTGGCCGCGAAATCGAGGCAGGCAGTTTCACGTTTTCGCGGGCGCTCGAGGACATTCACATGAATGTCGAATCCCGACTTACTGACCTCAAGGGCGCCAACGCTGGACGCTTGCATACAGCCCGCTCCCGCAATGATCAGGTGGCGTTGGATTTTCGCCTCTGGGTCCGCGACGCCATCGATCAGCTCGACGGACAATTGAAGGAATTGCAAACAATCCTGGCGCATCGGGCGCTGGAGTTCGCGGGGGCGGTTATGCCCGGCTTTACGCATTTGCAATCAGCCCAGCCCGTGACGCTCGGGCACCATCTGCTCGCCTATGTGGAGATGATGGCGCGTGACCGCAGCCGCTTTGCTGACGCCCGCCGCCGCCTCAATGAATGTCCCCTTGGCGCAGCCGCGCTTGCAGGAACTTCGTTTCCAATCGACCGTGAAATGACCGCCAAGGCCCTCGGTTTTGATCGTCCCACGGCAAATTCGCTCGATAGCGTCAGTGACCGCGATTTCGTTCTGGAAACCCTCTCCGCCGCCGCAATATGCGCCGTGCATCTTTCGCGTTTCGCGGAGGAATTCGTACTCTGGACCACGCCCCAATTCGGTTTTGTGCGCCTCAGCGACAAGTTTACGACGGGTTCGTCGATCATGCCGCAAAAGCGCAACCCGGACGCCGCGGAACTTGTGCGTGGAAAATCGGGCCGCATCATTGGCGCACTGAATGGCCTGATGATTGTCATGAAAGGGCTGCCGCTCGCCTATTCCAAGGACATGCAGGAAGACAAGGAAGGTACATTTGATTCCCTTCATTCCCTTTCGCTGTGCCTCGCCGCAATGGCGGGGATGGTCCGGGATTTTGTTCCCGATCTCGACAGGATGCGGGCTGCGGCAGGCTCAGGCTATTCGATTGCAACAGATCTTGCCGACTGGCTTGTACGCGCCCTCAGCTTGCCTTTCCGGCAGGCGCACCACGTGACAGGTACTCTGGTCCGGATCGCCTCAGAGCGTCAGATAGGGCTAGAGGAATTGTCGCTGTCCGACATGCAGGGTGTGGAGCCCCGCATAACCGCAGAAGTCTTCTCGGTTCTTGGCGTCGAGAGCTCCGTCGCCAGCCGTACCAGCTATGGCGGAACCGCGCCCGTGAACGTGCGGCGGCAAGCAAAACGCTGGATCGCACAGCTGCAGAGCACAACTTGAGAATTGCGGCAAAATGCCGCAAATGGTCCAGCTTTTGTCCGCCGCTGCGATCCCTGACGCCAAACTGCGGGACTTCGGCTATAAGTATTTGCCAGAGGTGAATCTTGAACGTGTCTGCTCCTAAACCAATTCTGACAATTGCCGTACTGTCCGTAGCCCTCACCTTGGGCGCCTGCGGCCGACGCGGTCCGCTTGAACCCCATCCCGATGCGCCGCCAACTCAAAAAGCCCAGCAAAAGGCCGAGGACGAGGCTGACCGTCAGCAGGCTGTCCGCCCTGCATTAGGGGGTAGCCGGCGAACATTATCGTCCCCGATTCAGGCGCCTCAAAAGCCCTTCATCCTCGATCCGCTTCTTTGAAAGCTGATTCCCAGGCGACAAACCATGCATCACTTTGATTACAAGGGCGGCGTCATGCACGCCGAAGATGTTGATCTGCGCGAGATCGCGCGCCAGATCAGCACGCCTTTTTATTGCTATTCCTCGGCGACCCTGACGCGCCACTATCAGGTTTTTGCTCACGCCTTTGCTGGCGCCGACGCACTTGTGTGCTTTGCGATGAAAGCAAATTCCAATCAGGCCGTCCTGCGCACATTCGCCAATCTGGGCGCGGGAATGGACGTCGTCTCAGAAGGCGAATTGCGTCGGGCGCGGGCGGCAGGCGTTCCCGGTTCCCGCATCACGTTTTCCGGAGTCGGAAAGACAGAGCGCGAAATCGCTTATGCTCTTGATGAAAACATTCTCTGTTTCAACGTCGAATCTGAACCCGAGCTCACGGCGATTTCCACTATTGCTACCGCAAAAGGAATGAAAGCGCGCATATCCATCCGCGTAAATCCGGACGTGGATGCAAAGACGCACCGAAAGATCTCAACCGGAAAATCAGAAAACAAGTTTGGGATACCCATTTCGCGGGCGCGCGAAGTCTACCGTGATGCGGCTGCCTTACCGGGCATTGAGGTTGCAGGCGTCGATATGCACATCGGTTCGCAGATTACCGATCTTGCGCCCTTCGACGACGCGTTTGCGCTGCTCGCCGAACTCGTCTCGGTTTTACGGACCGACGGCCATCACATTCATCATGTCGACCTGGGTGGAGGCCTAGGCATTCCCTATCGCGAGAACGAGGATCCCGACTCCTATCATCCCCGCCGCTACGCGGAGATCGTAAGGAAGAATACCCACAATCTCGGCTGCAAGCTCATCTTCGAGCCAGGCCGTCTGCTCGTTGGCAACGCCGGAATTTTGGTCACCAGGGTTGTCTACGTGAAAAGCGGCGACGGCCGCACGTTTGTCATAGTCGATGCGGCGATGAACGATCTTATTCGCCCGACTCTGTATGACGCGCACCACGATATAAAGCCGGTCACATTCCCGGCCCGTGGCTTTCAGCCGGTGACCGTTGACGTGGTGGGTCCCATCTGTGAAACCGGAGATTATCTCGCGCTCGAACGATTGATGCCGCCCTCCCAGCCCGGCGATCTCCTGGCAGTGATGACCGCTGGCGCCTATGGCGCGGTACAGGCCGGCACCTATAATTCCCGCCTGCTTATTCCCGAAGTTATGGTGAACGCAGACCAATGGGCGATTATTCGCCCTCGCTTAAGCTATGATGAGTTGTTAAATCTCGACAAAATTCCGTCTTGGTTGGCGTGAACACTGGGAATTGACCATATCGCGATCAAGTGCTCCAGTTTTCTTCTGGAAACCGTGCGGACACGTTTTAGTTTGTCATCGTAAATCGCCGGATCGGCCGGAGCAGCCACGTGAGCAATGACCTACATCCGGCGCGCCGGAATACCAGAAGCCTCCTCGACAAGCTCGCCGGTCGCGCCACTGCGGCGCTGTCTTGGGAAACTGTCTGGCCCGTTATCGTCGCCCTGCTGATTGTCGCGGGCGTATTCCTCACACTGTCTTGGCTGGGACTCTGGATAAACCTGCCACGATGGGCGCGTTTGACCGGACTGGCTGTATTCGCGCTGGGAGCTGCGGCGGCGCTGTACCCGCTGACAAAATTCAGGCTCCCCGCCCGCAAGGCCGCCCTTGCCCGCGTCGACCGTGATTCCGGCCTGCCGCACAGTCCTGCAACAACGCTCGACGATATCCTCGCCAACGGTCATGGCGAGGCAACCACCCGTGCGCTCTGGAATATCCATCTGAAGCGCTCGGAAAAGAACGCCGAATCACTAAAAGTCAGCCTGCCCTCGCCGGGCGTACCGCTTTATGATCGCTATGCCGTGCGCGCAGGTGTGCTTGCTGCCGTGATCAGCACGGCCTTTGTGGCGGGCCCCGAAAAGTATGCGCGGGTCCTGGCGGCGTTTGACTGGCAGACCGCAGGCTCCGTTTCGCAGGGCTTCCGGCTTGATGCGTGGATTGATCCGCCGCCTTACACGGGCCGCCCGCCAATCCTCCTGAAAGCCCAGACAGATGGCAACAAGGACACATCCGGCGTACAACAGGTGCGCGCGCCCGTTGGCTCCACCATCATCGTTCGCTCTTCGGAAGGGGCGGGCGTAGCTGCTGATGTGTCGGGCGCGCTGGAGCCGCCAAAAGTCGAGGCGCGCGCCGACGGCGACCCGGCAGACAAGACCCCCGGAGCAATACCCAAGGCGCCGGTGGCACCCCGCGCCCGCAGCGGCGCGACTTCGGACGAAGAAAAGAAATTCGTTTTACGCGGCGACGGCAAACTGGTTCTCAAGCGCCTCGGGAGAACCGTAGCGACCTACGAAATGTTGGCGATCCCCGACTCTCCGCCAGTCATTGCCCTTGTTGGTGAGCCACGCGCCAACGTCCGCGGCTCTCTGACCATCAAATACAAGCTCGAAGACGACTACGGCGTGATGTCAGCCGACGCTGAATTTTCCAGACCCACGTTGAAGGGCAAGCCGGTCACCGGCCGCACCCTCGTGGATGCACCCAAAATGACTCTTGGGGTGGCTCAAGGACCTGGCGGTCTTGGCGAAGCCGAGACCACAACAGACGTTTCGGAACATCCCTGGGCGGGCGCACGCGTCTCCATGCAATTGATCGCGCGCGATGAAGGCGGCAACACCGGGCGCAGTGAAACAAAAGATATCAATCTTCCCGGCAAGGTCTTCGTGAAGCCGCTTGCCCGTGCGCTGGTAGAACAACGACGTAATCTCGTGCTCGCACCCGATGAAAAGCAGCGAGTAGCCCTGGCGCTGGAAGCGATGATGATCGCGCCCGATGAATTCAGGACCAATGCATCGATCTATCTTGGGCTGCGTACGATTTCGACGCGTCTCGCAAATGCCAGGAATGACGATCACTTGCGCAGCGTCGTAGAACTGCTCTGGGAAATGGCGCTGCGCATTGAGGAAGGCGATCTGAGCGAAGCCGAACGCGAATTGCGGGCCGCACAGCAGGCGTTGCGCGAAGCCCTTAACCGGGGCGCAACCGAGGAAGAGATCAAGCAGCTGATGAACCAGTTGCGCGCAGCCATGGACAGGTTCCTGCGCGAATTCGCCGAGCAGCAACGCAACAATCCCAACAACAATCAGCAAAATCAGGATCGCAATAATCGCAATCAGGAGATTACCCAGCAGGATCTTCAGCGCATGCTCGATCAGATGGAAAAGATGGCGCGCGAAGGCAATCAGGCTGATGCACAACGTATGCTCGACCAATTGCAGCGAATGTTGGAAAATCTGCAGTCCGCGCAGCGGGGGCAACAACAGAATCAGGCGCAGCGGGAAATGAATCGCGCGCTCAATCAGCTCGACCAGATGATGCGCGATCAGCAGGAACTGCGCGATCGTACTCATCGGGAAAGTCAGCAAGGCCAGAACGATCCCGACCAGCAGGGTGATCGCTCCAAACAATTGCAGCAAAATCAGGAATCCCTGCGGCAACAGCTTGAAGACCTGCAAAAGCGCATGGAGCAATTCGGCATGAAGCCGCCCGAAGGCTTCAAACAGGCTGAAGAAGCCATGAAAGAGGCAGAGGGCGAATTAGGCAAAGGCACAAAACCCGGACAGGGCAAAGCAGCCGAAGCACAAGGCCGCGCTATGGAAGGACTTCGCCAGGGTATGCAATCCATGGCGCAGCAGATGCAGCAGCAAGGACCTGGCCAGGAACAGGGACAAGGTCAGGGGGATCCCAATGGACAGGGCGCGCGCGATACCGCAAATCCCGATCCGCTCGGACGCGAATCTCACACACGGGGCGATAATTCACGCTCGCTTTTGGATCAAAACGCACCGACCGCTGCCGAACGGGCACAGCGTATTCTCGAAGAATTGCGCCGCCGCCTGAGCGACCCGTCGCGTCCCAGTCTCGAACTGGAATATCTCGAGCGGCTGCTGCGCCGCTACTGAAGCGCCACATGAATGTTGCCGATCAGGTCCTATATGATGATAGAACTCGCGACACGTGACCGTCGCGCGGATGGGACACGTCTGGAGCGGATGAATGCAAGCTGCGAACTGGTTGATCATCATTGCACTGGGTGCAGTCGCCGCGGTTCTCCTGCTCGGCCTTTTCAACATGCTGCGAAATGGCTCTGCGAATATGTCACAGACGTTCATGCGCTGGCGTGTGGGACTGCAGTTTTTAGCAATCATCCTCATAATGGGCGTGCTCTGGGCACGCGGATAAGATAGCAACATGGTAGTCCTGAACCGGATTTATACACGTACGGGCGATGACGGCACGACGGGCCTTGGAAGCGGGGAACGGCGCGACAAGTTTGATGTGCGTGTGGAAGCCTATGGCACGGTCGATGAAACCAATGCCGCGACCGGCATGGCGCGTCTCGCAACTGTGGGCTCGCATGAACTCGTCGACGCCATGCTTCTTCGCATCCAGAATGATTTGTTCGACTTGGGCGCGGACTTATGCACACCGCCAACAGACGCCAAGCTCGAGTATGAACCATTGCGCATAGTGGCGTCGCAGGTGGCCCGTCTGGAAAGCGAAATCGATTTGCTGAATGCCGAACTGGCGCCCCTGCGTTCGTTCGTGTTACCCGGTGGCTCACCTGCTGCGGCCGCTCTGCATGTCGCGCGCACGGTCAGCCGCCGTGCCGAGCGTCTCATGGTTGCCCTGTCAAAAACGCCGGGCGAACAGGTTGGCGATCCCGCGCTGAAGTACATCAACCGCCTGTCCGATTTCTTCTTCGTCGCTTCCCGGTACGTCAACGGCAAGGGCGCGGGCGATGTGCTCTGGACGCCGGGCAAGAACCGCTGACGGTGGCGAATTGTTCATACCGCTGCACGACAAGGTCGCACTGAAATATATCCGGCGGGCAAGCGCGACCGTGGCCCTGATTGTCATGACCACTGCAATCCACGCAGCCATTACGTCTGGACTCTTTGGCGCAAGTGAGCGGATCGATCTCGGTCTTGGCCTGATTCCCTCTGTACTTTTCGGCAAGGCGGTCATCGGTCCGGACATTTCTCATGTTCCGGCGTGGGTTACCCCGCTGACAAGCATCTTCATACATGGATCGTTCTGGCATCTCGCCGGCAATTTGCTGTTCCTTTGGGTGCTGGGGGATAACGTCGAAGACGCCATGGGGAGTTTTGCTTTTGCGGCCTTTTACCTCCTCAGTGGCATCGGTGCGGGACTGACGTTCGCTATTATCAATCCAGCATCCCAATCTCCGCTGATAGGAGCTTCTGGCGCTGTTTCAGGAGTCGCCGCAGCGTATCTGCTCCTCTATCCCAGAGCCAGAATTGTCGGCCTGCTATTCAATCTGGTGCCTGTGTCGCTTTCTGCGGGCATGGTCATTGGCGTGTGGATTGGATATCAGATTCTCTCTGCATTATTGACGATCGATCCCCATGTAGGATGGTGGGCCCATGTCGGGGGTATCGTGTCCGGTATTTTGCTCCTGGCGTCCTTCAAGCGGCGGGAGGTCCCCTAGCTTGGCCAGCGCGTGGAATAGCCCAATGTCGTTGACTCAATGGAAGCATAACCTTACCAGTTTTGCCTGATTTGTTCGGGGAGACATCGAAAAATGAAGGTTCTTGTACCGGTCAAACGGGTCGTCGATTATAACGTCAAGGTTCGCGTCAAGACCGATGGCTCTGGTGTCGAATTAGCCAACGTCAAAATGTCGATGAACCCCTTCGACGAAATCGCAGTCGAGGAAGCACTGCGCATCAAGGAAGCGGGCAAGGCAACCGAGGTTGTCATTGTATCCATCGGCCTCGCGCAGACATCCGAAACCATACGCACTGCTCTGGCTATGGGCGCCGACCGCGGAATCTTCGTCAAGGTCGACGCCGCCGTGGAGCCGCTTGCAGTCGCCAAACTTTTGAAGGGCGTGGTCGACGCCGAACAGCCAGGCCTCGTCATCCTTGGCAAACAGGCCATCGACGACGATTGCAACCAGACGGGTCAGATGCTTGCCGCACTGCTCGGCTGGAGCCAGGGCACGTTTGCATCGAAGGTCGAAATCAGCGGCGACATGGTTGACGTTACCCGTGAAGTCGATGGTGGTTTGCAGACCGTGTCTCTGAAAATGCCCGCCATCGTGACGACGGATCTTCGCCTCAACGAACCACGTTATGCCTCCCTTCCGAACATCATGAAGGCGAAGAAAAAGCCTATCGATGAAAAGACCGCCGCCGATTTTGGCATCGATGTCACGCCCCGGTTGAATGTATTGAAAACCATGGAGCCGCCGGGCCGAAAGGCTGGCGTGAAGGTGGGCTCGGTCGCCGAGCTCGTCGCCAAACTCAAAAATGAAGCAGGAGTGATCTGATGTCGACGTTGCTTCTCGCGGAAATAACAAAGGGCGGATTGGGTGAAATCACCGCCAAGGGCCTGAGCGCGGCCCAGCAGCTGGGGATGCCCATCCATATTCTCGTGGCTGGAAAGAATTGCGATGCAGCCGCACAGGCCGCCAGCTTGCTCTCGGGCGTTGAAAAGGTTCTCGTTGCCGACGACGACCTCTACGCCAATCAGCTTGCCGAGCCGATGGCTGCGCTGATTGTCTCAATCGCAAAAAACTATTCCGCTATCGTCGCCGGAGCGACGACCATGACTAAAAACGTCATGCCCCGTGTCGCAGCGCTCCTCGATGTGATGCAAATTTCGGAGATTACCAAGGTGATCTCGGCTGATACATTTGAGCGCCCGATATACGCTGGCAACGCAATCCAGACAGTCAAATCCGTCGATCCCATCAAGGTCATTACAGTGCGGACCGCATCTTTCCAGGCCGCTGCAGGTGGCGGCTCTGCGGCCATCGAGAAGGTTTCTGCCGGCGCCGACCCCCGTCTTTCGACATTCAAGGACGAGCGGGTGGCCAAATCTGACCGCCCTGAACTAACCTCGGCCAAAATTATCATTTCGGGTGGCCGCGCCATGCAGAATGGCGAAAACTTTACGAAATACATCGAACCGGTTGCCGACAAGCTTCATGCTGCGATGGGCGCATCGCGCGCCGCCGTCGACGCGGGCTTTGTACCTAACGACTGGCAAGTTGGGCAAACCGGCAAGGTCGTCGCGCCCGATCTTTACATTGCGGTGGGCATTTCCGGCGCGATTCAGCATCTGGCAGGCATGAAGGACTCCAAGGTGATCGTTGCGATCAACAAAGATGAGGAAGCCCCTATATTTCAGGTCGCAGACTATGGTCTTGTCGCCGATCTGTTTACCGCGCTGCCCGAACTTGCTGTCGAATTAGGGAAAATCGGCCGCTAAACATTGGAATATCGCCGCTATTGGCCTATGCTGGTCTTAGCTAAAGTGAAACAGAAACCATGACCTCATCAATTCGCAAGGTTGGCATCATTGGATCAGGGCAGATGGGCTGCGGCATTGCCCAAGTTTGCTCCATCGCGGGCCTGGACGTCCGATTGAACGATATCAGCGAGGATCGCATCAATCAGGGTCTGGCGACGATCAACGGCAATATGAACCGCCTGATCACGCGCGGACAGATTACAGAGGCGGACCGGCAGACGGCTCTGGCCCGCATCACGCCTGCAGTCGACTACGCCGCTCTGGCGGGCTGCGACCTCGTAATTGAAGCGGCGACTGAAAACGAAGAGGTCAAACGCAAGATATTTTCAGCGCTTTGCCCTCTCTTGCCGCCCGAGACCCTTGTTGCAAGCAACACCTCGTCGATTTCCATCACGCGTCTGGCCTCTGTCAGCGACCGTCCGGAGCGGTTTATCGGCATACACTTCATGAACCCCGTACCGCTGATGCAGCTCGTCGAGTTGATCCGCGGTATTGCAACATCGGATGTTACTTTCGAGACAGCGCGCGAATTTGTAAAAGTGCTGGGTAAAACCGCAACCGTCTCGGAAGACTTCCCCGCCTTCATCGTCAATCGCATTCTCCTGCCGATGATCAACGAGGCCGTCTACACGCTCTATGAAGGCGTCGGCTCGGTCGAAGCGATCGATACCGCCATGCGCCTTGGCGCCAATCACCCCATGGGTCCACTGCAGCTCGCCGACTTCATCGGTCTGGATACCTGCCTGTCGGTCATGCAGGTGCTGCATGAGGGCCTCGCCGATTCCAAATACCGCCCTTGCCCCTTGCTGGTGAAGTACGTGGAAGCCGGCTGGCTGGGCCGCAAAACCCAGCGCGGGTTCTATGATTACCGGAGCGGCACACCGGTTCCCACCCGCTGAGCAGAATAATTGCTCAATTTACGCCGGACGCCTTCACAAAGCCGTCACAGCGATTGTAGACTGTTGGCATCGGAATCGGGCCACCCCGGCCTCGCGTGCCCAAAGGGTAACTGGAGTGACTGTACACTTCCAGCCAGTCGTACCTCATGGCGCCTGCCCGGCGCTTGTCCTCAACGCAGACTATCGTCCGTTGAGCTACTATCCTTTATCGCTATGGTCATGGCAGGACGCCATCAAGGCGGTGTTTCTTGACCGTGTGAATATCGTGTCCGAATACGACACCACCGTTCGAAGCCCCAGCTTCGAAATGCGGATTCCCTCGGTCGTTTCTTTAAAGACTTATATCAAGCCGCAACGGCAACCTGCCTTCACCCGTTTTAATGTATTTCTTCGTGATCGCTTCACCTGCCAATATTGCGGCTCGCGCGAAGACCTCACCTTTGATCATGTCATCCCCCGGTCCAAGGGTGGCCTCACCACCTGGGACAATGTCGTGGCCGCCTGTTCACCGTGCAACTTGCGCAAGGCTGATCAATTGCCTGCTGTCGCACATATGTTTCCCCAGCACATGCCGTTCCAGCCCGACATTCAGGATCTGCATCAAAACGGCAGATTGTTTCCGCCGAATTACCTGCACGAGAGCTGGATGGATTATCTCTATTGGGATTCTGAACTTGAACCCTGATACGGGCCAGCGTTCACTCGCGCAATTCGTATTCTGCCTCGGCAACGTATGGACCGCCCCCAGTCGATTTTGCCGATGAATAAAGAACAAACCTGTCACATTCAAAAATCAGCGGGCGAACATAACCTCGCGTTTCGATGAATTCTGCAACACTTGTGGCAGAAATTGCCCTCAGTCGGGCAATTGTAATGTGCGGCACATACTTGCGCACATCAATATCAATATTCAATCGCTTGAAAATGCGCTCATGGGTTGTTTGAAAATCGAGCAGCGAAGGGGTTGCACGCACCGCGACAACTATGGACCGAGGCTTGCTGCCACCAAAGGCATGCAAGCCATCCACAATGATTTCGACCTTTGGCTTTCTGATCCTCAACAATGCCTCGTGCAGATCCTGAGCGACATCTTCTTCGATATTGCCCGCAAATTGCAGCGTGACGTGAAAGTCAGCCGGCTCAATCCAGCGCGCCCCGGGCAAGCCTCCCCGAAGCAATGCAAGCGAAGCAGAAATATCTGGCGGCACCGGAAGGCCCGTGAAAATCCGAATCATCTGCGTTTCCCGCCGTCACTTTCCCATTCGATCTACAAGCTCGATCACTTTGGGCATAATACGCCTCACCATCTCGTCAACACCCTGCTTGTTCGGATGCATGCCATCGTTGAGAAGCAGACTTCGCTCGTTAGCAACGCCGTCGAGAAAAAATGGATAGATCAGCGCTCCGTATCTGGCAGCAAGCGCTGGATACAGCCCGTTGAATTGATCTTCATATTGTTTTCCCATCCCGGGGGCTGCGATCATACCCGCGATCAACACCGGCAATTTCATTTGCGCCAGTTTGGACAGAATCTCGTTGAGAGCTTTTTGTGTTTCCAACGGATTGATGCCGCGCAACATATCGTTGGCCCCGAGTTCGACAATCACCGCATCCGCACCGTCACCCAGCGCCCATTCCAGACGTGCGAGCCCGCCGGACGAGGTATCGCCTGACACGCCACCGTTGATCACGGAAATGTCATGTCCAAGCTTTTTCAAAGCGGCTTGAAGAACAACGGGGAACGCTTGATCGGCCGGCAAATTATATCCCGCCGACAAACTGTCGCCGAGCACCAGAATCTTCTTTACCTGTTGAGCCTGCGCAGGAATCATCCCGAAAAACATGCAAAACATCAGCAGACCGAATTTTCTCATAACCATCTCCGCTGCGCACTCCGCCGCACATCCGGGCACGAGACCCAGGTCTCATGCACTCAAAGCCGCAAATCTGACAATTTGCAGGGTTGATCTGGCTTCGCACACCATGACGTCCCATATATCGGGGCTATAACGTGACTTTCAAACCCGCAAGGCGATTCGCCCGAAAGGCAGTTGCAGCTTATGGCTGACCCCATCATCGAGCTTTCTAAAATCGACCTGAGCCTTGGACGGGGGCAGGCCCGTGTTCACATTCTCAAGGAAATCTCCTTCAGTATCGAAAAGGGCGAGGCGGTGGGTCTGACAGGCCCATCAGGCTCCGGCAAATCGACTTTGCTGATGACTTTGGCCGGTCTTGAACAACCTGATTCCGGGTCCCTCAAGATCGCCGGCGCGGAGCTGTCGGGCATGTCCGAAGATGATCTCGCGCGCTTCCGCGGTTCGCATATAGGCATCGTTTTCCAGTCCTTTCATCTGATACCTACAATGACCGCGTTGGAAAATGTCGCCATCCCCCTGGAATTGGCCGGCAAGCCCGATCCATTCGGCAAGGCGGCGCAGGAACTTGCCGCCGTGGGGCTCGCGGCCCGCGCCGGGCATTACCCCGCGCAATTATCGGGTGGAGAACAGCAGAGGGTCGCGATTGCCCGCGCTCTTGCACCTGATCCCGAAATTCTCATTGCGGACGAGCCGACGGGAAATCTGGACGATGAGAACGGGGCGGCGATCATCAAGCTCATTTTCGATCTCAGAAAGAAGCGTGGGGCGACCTTGATTTTGGTCACTCATGACAATGACCTGGCTGCCCGCTGCGACAGGACCATCCGTATCCGCTCAGGACGTCTCGATCACCCGGGACAAGTTTCTGCCATGACAACGGCTTCCGAGTCGTGAAATCAGAACGCTTTCCCCTCGCTCTGCGCCTAGCCCTCCGCGATCTCAGGGGAGGGCTCGCCGGCTTCCGAATCTTTATCGCCTGTATCGTGCTGGGCGTAACAGCAATCGTGGGAGTAGGCTCAACCGCGCGCAGTCTCCTCGACAGTCTCGCCCGGGAGGGCCAGCAAATACTCGGCGGCGACGTGAGCTTCACGACCGTTCTGCGCGAACTGTCTACAACTGAACGCGAATGGATTGGCGCACGAGGAAATTTGTCGGAAATTGCAGGCATGCGGGCGATGGCTCGCAAATCCGACAACGCGGTGCTGGTCGAAATCAAAGCCGTTGATTCGACCTATCCAGCAATTGGCCGTGTAATTTTGTCGCCGCCAGATCTCGAAATTCAGCAGGCTCTTCGGCTCAATAATGGGGCCTACGGACTTGCAGGCGACGAAACGCTTCGTCACCGCCTCAGTCTGAACATCGGCGATACCATCATGATCGGCGACGCAAAGTTCATGTGGCGCGGCACTGTCAATTCAGAGCCGGACAAGCTGGCAGGCGGATTCAGCCTGGGTCCTCGTGTCATGATTTCGATGGAAGCTCTTCGTGCCAGCGGGCTTATCCAGCCCGGGTCGCTGCTGCGCTGGACCTACCGAATTGCTCTGCCTCAACAGCGCAACCCCAGCGGCCTTGCTCCCGCTTCCAAATCCCGCATCGACGAATTTGTCAAAGGCGCGGAAGCGGCGTTTCCAGAGGCTGGCTGGCGCGTTGCGACGCGTGACCGAATTTCACCTAATTTTGCCAAAAATCTCGAACGCTTTTCGCAGTTCCTGACTTTGGTCGGCCTGACGGCGCTGATCATCGGCGGTATAGGCGTCGCTAATGCGGTGCGTGGCTTCGTCAACCGTAAACGCTCTGATTTTGCTGTGTTGAAGGCAATCGGCGCCAGCGGTTCCTATGTATTTCTGGTGTCGATGATTGAAGTGATGATCGCCACTGCCGTAGGTGTGGCCATTGGCATTGCTATCGGCATTATTCTACCCTTTGCGGTTGCCGGATTTTTTGGAACGATCATCCCGGTTCCGTTTATTCCATCAATCTACTTCCCGGAGATTTTGCTGGGAGCCGCTTACGGGTTTCTCGCGGCCGCGGCATTTTCTTTGGCCCCGCTTGGGTACGTCCATGACACACCCGTTTCAGCCCTGTTCCGCGATAGCCTCAACCAGGACAAGCGATCATTACGCCCAACTTACAAGGTCCTGATTGGCCTCGCCGCGATACTCTTCGTGGCGGTCGTATTGCTGACCGCGACAGACCGGCGCAGCGCCATCATCTATCTGGTTGCTTCATCGCTGATCCTTGGAAGCCTACAGATCATCGGCTTGCTGCTGGGTATTCTGGCCCGGCGCATGCCGCGCCGAGGCGGGACAGAATGGCGTTTGGCAGTCGCAAACCTCGGCCGGCCGGGCGCCTTGACGCGACCGGTGATCGCATCGGTAGGCTTGGGCCTGTCGCTTTTCGTCACCTTGTCGGTGATCGATTCCAATATTCGCGAACCTCTGCAGCACGGGATCCCCGGCCAGACCCCAAGCTTCTTTTTCACAGATATTCGATCTGCCCAGGCAGATAGTTTTGCGGCTTTCGTGAAACAAAAGATTCCCGAAGCGAAACTGGAGATGGTTCCAATGTTGCGCGGGCGTGTCGTTCGCTTCAATGACAGCGACGTCAAAACCATTCGCGCCAAGGAAAATGTGGCTTGGGTTCTGGAGGGTGATCGTGGCATCACCTTTGCCGCTGAAGTTCCGGCCGGATCAAATATCACGGCTGGCCAATGGTGGCCGGAGAAATATTCCGGGCCTCCACTCGTTTCGGTAGAAAGCGAGGCGGCAGATGGTCTGGGGCTGAAACTGGGCGATGACGTCACGCTGAATATTCTGGGGCGGAATGTCACCGCAAAAATAGCAAATTTCCGCGAGGTCAACTGGCGCTCGTTCGGCATCAATTTTGTCTTTGTGCTGACTCCGTCCACATTTGTTGGCGTGCCTCATACATGGCTGGCGACTGCCACCTTTACAGAAGCGGGGTCAGACGCGGCGGAAACCCAGCTTGTCAGCGCCGTTGCCACGGCGTTCCCGACTGTCTCTGCAATACGGCTCAAGGAGACGTTTGAAGCTGTAGCGGCGATCGCTCGGCAACTAGGTATAGCCATAAGAAGCGCGACGGTCGTGGCGCTGCTGGCTTCGATTCTTGTGCTGGCTGGGGCGCTCGCCGCGGGGCAGAGCGCGCGCCTGTACGACACTATTGTCCTCAAGGTCCTGGGCGCATCGCGCCGGCGTCTGATCGGCGCGCTATTTGCAGAGTTCTTGATCCTCGGTCTCACAACAGCTCTGTTTGCCGTTTTGGCCGGCACCGCCACCGCGTGGGTAATCCTGACGCGGGTGTTGATGATCGACAATTTCGCTTGGGACTGGCAAGGAGGCATACAAACAGCGTTGATTTCCCTTGGTATTGTCGTATCCTTGGGCATTGCGGGCACCTGGAAAGTACTTGGCCAGCGGCCAGCTCGAAATCTCCGCGAACGATGACAGCGGTGCGGACGGCCACATCATTAACCTTTCCGTAAGCCCCTCACCGCAGGCGCATTTCAGCAATCGTCAAGTTCCGTAATTCTACCCCTTGCCGCAAACGCCGCGAACCTCCATATTTAGCCAGTCGTCAGGCTTGCTCCGGTTACCGGTGGCTGGATGGCATCGTCACTCCCACATGGGAACAGAGAGGGAAAAATGTCCGACTTCGACCGCAACGCATCGGCCCGTTGGGGCTCAGGCGTAGCCCAAGCCGGGACCCGCGCCGACATTGATCAGGGCCTTCGGTCCTATATGCTCGGCATTTATAATCATATGACCCTTGGCCTCGCCATCTCCGGTCTGGTCGCTATGGGCATCTATATGATTGGCGGCCCAGCGAAGGCATTGCTTTATCAATCGCCCTTGAAATGGGTGATCATGCTGGCGCCGCTGGCGTTCGTGTTCGTGCTGTCATGGCGCTTTGAAAAGATGAGCTATAGCTCTTTGCTTGGCACGTTCTGGGCGTTCGCGGCTGTAATGGGCCTCTCGCTTGGCTCTATCGGCTTTATCTACAAGGCGCACAGCATCGTGACAGCTTTGCTTGCGACGACTGTAGCTTTTGCCGGCATGAGCCTCTGGGGCTACACGACAAAACGCGCGTTGTCTGGCATGGGCAGTTTCCTGCTCATGGGACTTGTCGGCCTGATTGTCGCAAGTCTGGTCAACATCTTCCTGCAATCGTCCGTGATGCAATTTGCAATCAGCGCGATTGGTGTTCTGATCTTTGCGGGTCTCACCGCCTGGGATACGCAGCGCCTCAAGGAAGAGTATGATTATGTCTCGCATGATGGCGAACTGATGCAGAAGTCTTCGGTGATGGGCGCGCTCACGCTCTATCTGAACTTCATCAACATGTTCCAGTTCATCCTGTCCCTGACCGGCAGCCGCGAATAATCGAAAAAGACACAGCAAGAAGCGAAAGGCTCCGTAAAACGGGGCCTTTTTTTTATTCCAGCCTCATGCTGCTCTATCGCGAAACCAGTTTGAGCTTCTTGTCGAGAACGGAAATGACTTTCACCAGATCGTGACCACGTTTCAGGATGAGACCTGTCGCCGCAATCACCGAATAGGCGCCCTGTTTCTGTGCCAATCGCGGGTCCTTCTCGATCCGATAAATCGGCCGCTCGGAAGTTCTCCGGAAAATGGAGAATAAAGCAACGGTTGGCGTGAAATCGATCGCGTAATCCCGCCACTCACCTTCGGCGACCTTGCGGCCATACAGGTTCAGGATTTCCCGCAATTCATGCCGGTCGAATGAGATGTTCACCGGGCCAGGACGCATTCCGGACACCACAATCGGCTCTCCCGATCGCGGGCGACGATCTGGCCCTGCGGCCTGTCCGTGATCCCGGTTTTGCAGCTGCCGGGCGGAACGTATATCTATCGGCTCCAAATCGTTCATTGCGCCTCCTGATTCTGCAATCATGCCCCGATGACTTGCCTCGCGCAAGACACGCCATCACGACAAGTACGGAAAAAACATCGCGATATTGGATTCCGCCAATCCGGTGAAGAATTCACATTTCCGACAATAATGCGCCCGATCCCTGCCCTGATCTTCGGTTTATATGTCACAAGTTGCCTTCGGGTCTGGTTACGTCTCCCGGTTTTCGTCAGCCCCCCAGCCCCCTGGGAGATGAATGACCGGACCAGTTCAAATCGAACAAGGGCAACCCGGGGCCGGTGGTCGAGTAACCCACCGGCCCTTTTCTTTGCTCTTGTCATTCATGTAAACACTCTTGAATTAACGGCCGGCAGCCGCGATATGGACGACGCATTTGCCGCAGTCCGGCGGACTCAATCCAAATAATTCAGGGAACTTACATGAACACTCACACTGCGGCGGCCGGTAGCGAACCCGGCGCACATGGCGAGGGGACCCACACCTTCCAGGCAGATGTTGCCCGTCTCCTGCATATGATGGTCCATTCGGTCTATACCGAGCGCTCGATCTTTTTGCGTGAACTCATCTCCAACGCAGCCGATGCCTGCGAAAAGCTTCGTTTTGAAGCCATCTCCAAGCCAGACCTAACTGAGGGCGATGCGAGTTTCGCAATCACTATCGAGCCTGATAAGGAAAACAACACCCTGACCATCTCCGACAACGGCGTCGGCATGAGCCAGTCCGAATTGATTGGGGCACTTGGCACCATCGCCCATTCCGGCACGCGCGCTTTTCTTGACAGCCAGAAGACCGCATCAGGCTACTCCGGAAGTGACGATCAGGACAACGAAGCAGCAGACACAGCTGCGAGTTCAGGTCTGATCGGACAATTTGGCGTCGGTTTTTATTCGGCGTTTATTGTTGCGGACAATGTTGTGGTCACCTCCCGCCGTGCAGGCAGCAACGAAGTCTGGCAATGGACCTCCGATGGCCTCGGGTCTTACCGCATTCAAAAAGTCGGTAACGAGCAAGGTCCTTCACGCGGCACTCGGGTTGTCCTTCACCTGAAATTAGACTCAAAGGAATTTACAGAAACCCATCGCATCGAAACGATCGTGAGACAGCATTCGGCGGCTATTCAGATTCCCATTGATCTGGTCGAAAAGGACGAGGAAGCGCCTCGCCGGATCGCCGATGGCTCGGCTATATGGAGCCGCAGTAAAAGCAGCATCAAATCCGAAGAATATACCGAGTTTTATCGCAACCTTGCACACCAGTTTGACGAGCCCGCGCTGACGATCCATTGGCGTGCCGAGGGCCGCAATGAATATTCGGTGCTCGCGTTTATTCCGGGTTCGCGTCCACTGGATCTTTTTGACCCTGCACGCAAAGGCCGCGCAAAGCTTTACGTGAGGCGCGTTCAGATAACCGAAGACGCCGATCTGTTGCCAGCTTGGTTGCGCTTTGTGCGCGTCGTAGTCGACGCCGCTGACGTGCCGCTAAACGTTTCTCGCGAGCTGGTTCAAAAAAGCCCGATCGTTGCTGCAATCAAAAAGGCTATCACAAATCGTATCCTGCAGGAGCTTGCAAATCTGGCCAAAAACGATGCGGAAAAATTCGCGATCGTCTGGAAAGATTTTGGCGCGGTCATCAAGGAAGGGCTCTACGAAGACGCCGAACAAAGTGACAAGATTTTCGAAATTGCTCGTTTTGCCTCAACCAGATCGGCAGAAGCTAAGCGTACGCTAAAAGACTACGTCGCGGACATTAAGCCAAATCAGACTGCAATTTATTACATCGCAGGTGAGGACGCAAAGCAACTTGCAGGTAGTCCCCAACTCGAGGGCTTCAGAGCACGTGACGTGGAGGTCCTAATCCTCAGCGATCCCGTGGATGCCTTCTGGACCAGCACGGCGTTGGGCTTTGATGGTAAGCCATTCAAATCCATCACACAGGGCGCGACAGATCTCAGCGCCATCGAAACAACCCAGCCGGCTGAAAAGCCAACACCTGAAAACGAGGCGAATTTTACGGCCTTTCTCACTTTCGCCAAACAGACACTGAGTGATGTTGCAGAAGACGTGCGCACCTCCGACAAGCTCTCCGAAAGCCCGGCCTGCCTGGTCGCCTCGGACAAGGCAATGGATAGGCGTCTGGAACGGCTGCTAGCCGAACATGGCCGACTGCCCGAGGCGTCAAAGCCGATCCTCGAACTCAACCCCGGGCATGCGCTGATCAAACAGATCTCCGAAAAGCTGACGGGCCAACCTGACACCGCGCTGATTGAAGATGCGATCTGGTTGCTGTTTGATGAAGCAAAACTCGTAGAAGGCGATAAACCGGGCGATCTCCAGTTGTTTCGTCAACGGCTGTTTCGCGTCATGTCACGTATGCTGAACTGATCCGACCGGGATAAAGGCCGCGTGATGGATACTCGCCCCGACGAGACGATTGCGGATGCCATCCGCCGTGCGGCCAGAATGCTGGCAGATTCGGGAATCAAGGATGCGCTTCGCGATTGCCGGCTTTTGGCCGCTGCGGCGCTTGGCGTGGAACAAGCTGCCCTGATCGCCCGCGAAACCGACCGGATCGGACAAAGCGCCGGCGTCACGTTTTCCGTTTTCGTCAAAAGGCGGATCAATCGGGAGCCGGTTTCACGCATTTTGGGATATCGCGGATTCTGGAAAGAAGAGCTTTTAATCGGCGCCGGCGTACTCGATCCACGGGCGGATACAGAAACGCTTATCGAAGCCGTCCTCGACTATGCGCCGGACAGGCTCAAGAGCGCACCAACCATTCTCGATCTCGGTTCGGGGTCAGGCGCCATACTCTGCGCGCTTTTGGGTGAGTTCCCAAAAGCGACTGGCCTGGGGCTGGACATATCCCCGGCAGCCTGTGCGATTGCGCGGCGCAATCTGGAACGTCTGAAATTTGCAGACCGTGCTGCAATTCGAGAATGCGACTGGGCTGCCTTCAACCAAGGCAACTGGAATTTTATTGTTTCTAACCCGCCGTATATCGAAAGCGGGGAAATCGCAGCGCTAGACCCTGAAGTCAGTCAGTGGGATCCAGCACTGGCGCTTGATGGAGGCCTTGATGGGCTGGACGCTTATAGAACTCTCGCGCCATTGGTGAGCAGCCTGCTTGCGCCTGAAGGCCTCGTGTTTCTGGAAATCGGATTTAATCAAAGCAAGACTGTGCCACATATTCTGAATATCGCTGGCCTCACGGTCAAAGAAGTACGACGGGACCTTGGTGGCAACCCAAGGGTGGTTATTGCAGCCGCCTGATGCTGCATTTGGGCAACAACGCATGAAATCTTGGCTATAATTTATGAAATCCCGTGACGCCTCTTGTTGAATGAGGTAAAAGCGATTAGGTTGATTTTAGGAATCGCCGGGCATGATCTTGCAAACCCCATGTGTGCTGCCCCGCTCATGTTGTGAGGCGATTATTTCCAACTTGACTTGACCGGTGGAAACTTAACCCGGTCATATCCCGCCATAGGATTTGATGGCCGGTCCCAGCGCTGACTGAAGGATCTGATGAAATTACCACCTGCGGGCGCGTGACCATGCGGTTTGCGCCAAAGCTTCAAGACTCGTGGAGTGGCCGGAAGGGGCTGCGCGTCAGCGCGGAGTCCATAAACAGGGTTGATCAATGAGACCAGGTCAAAACAAACGCATGCGTGGCCGAAATAATGGTGGCAACCGCAAGGGGCCCAACCCCTTGACGCGCAGCTACGAATCTAACGGACCCGACGTAAAAGTACGGGGAACCGCGCAACATGTAGCCGAAAAATATCTGCAATTGGCGCGCGATGCCCAGTCTTCCGGGGACCCGGTGATGGCAGAAAGCTATTTGCAGCACGCCGAGCATTATTTTCGGCTCATCGCTTCGGCTATGCAGGCCCAACAACAACAACAACCCGGCTATATGCGCCCGCCTGGCGAGAGCGCCGATTCGGACGATGACGATGATGATGATGGTGATATGCCCGACCGTTTTGCCTCGCCCTTCGAGCGCAATCAGCCGAACCTGAATCAGCCACAACCTGCTTTCGTCAACCAGCCACAACCCTTTGCTGAACGGCCTCAACAAATCGACCGGCAACAGCCGGACCGTGGCCCCCGGCAAGATCGTCAGGAACGGCAGGATGGCCGGCAAGAACGGCAGGAACGCCACAACCAGCCCCGTGAATTTCGTGACCATCGCCAACAGCGTGATCGCAACTTCAATCCACAGCGGCCTGCGCCCATCCCACAGGAGCAGGTTGTACAACCCGATGAACCGCAACCCGTAACAGCATTACCTGCTTTCATCACCAGCGGTATTCGTCCTATTACTGCTGACGCGCAGCCACCAGCGGCCGCTTCTCAGCCATCCTCAGTACCGGCTCTTGAGGGCGAGCACGACAGCGCGGCATTCCATTTGCGCAATCGCCGCCGCCGCCGCCCGCGCCCTGCAGGTGAAGGCGCCGAACAGGAACCAGCGGCCTCCGGGCAACCTCTTCCGGACGAGGTTCCAGCTGGCGAGTAAAAGACGTGTCGAATGGCGCGCGTCATTTCAGGGGAGGCTTCGGCCTCCCCTCTTGATTCTGCAATGCCAGCCCTTCCAACAGTCGAGGTCACTTCCTACATCTGGATCAAGGCCGCCGTCAGGGGCCTGATATATATGAAACGCCGCAGGGTCGCTGCTACGGGGCAATCGTGCGGGCCAGGAGGTCAGAATGAACATCGAGAAATTTACCGAACGAGCCAGAGGTTTCGTTCAATCAGCACAATCTCTCGCCTTGCGCGAAGGGCACCAGCAACTAACACCTGAACACATCCTCAAGGTACTGCTGGACGACAGCGAGGGGCTTGCTTCGGGTTTGATTGACGGCGCAGGCGGGCGTTCTCGCGAAGCGCTCATTCAAACCGGGATAGCACTGTCAAAATTGCCGAAAGTCCAGGGGCCCGGTGCAGGTCAGGTCTATCTGGCGCCTACAACTGCACGCATTCTGGACAACGCCGAAAAGATTGCCGAGAAGGCTGGCGATTCCTTCGTCTCCGTCGAGCGGGTCCTGCTCGCGCTCGCTCTGGAGAAAAGTTCCGAATCCGGGAAGATTCTGGCAAATGCCGGCGTAACCCCACAATCCCTGAACACTGCCGTGGAAGCACTCCGCAAAGGCCGCACGGCTGACAGCGCCAGCGCTGAAAACACCTATGACGCGCTGAAGAAATACGCTCGTGACCTCACCGAAGCGGCGCGCAACGGCAAACTTGACCCTGTCATCGGCAGGGATGAGGAGATTCGCCGCACCATTCAGGTCCTCTCACGTCGCACGAAAAACAATCCCGTCCTCATCGGCGAACCTGGCGTTGGCAAGACGGCCATCGTTGAAGGTCTTGCCCTGCGCATCGTCAACGGAGATGTGCCCGAAAGTCTGAAGGAAAAGAAACTCTTGTCACTCGACATGGGCTCACTCATCGCGGGCGCAAAATATCGCGGCGAATTTGAAGAGCGCCTCAAGTCCGTTCTGAGCGAAGTCACTGCGGACGAAGGCAGGATCATTCTTTTCATCGATGAAATGCACACACTCGTTGGCGCTGGTAAATCGGATGGCGCCATGGACGCGTCAAATCTGCTCAAACCAGCTCTCGCCCGTGGCGAGTTGCATTGTGTTGGTGCGACGACTCTCGATGAATATCGAAAGCACGTCGAAAAGGACGCGGCGCTGGCGCGGCGGTTCCAGCCGGTTTTCGTCAATGAGCCCACAGTCGAAGATACAATCTCGATCCTGCGCGGTCTGAAAGAAAAATACGAACTGCATCATGGTGTGCGAATCACCGATTCCGCGATCGTCGCGGCGGCTACCATGTCCAACCGCTACATTGCCGACCGGTTCCTTCCAGACAAGGCCATCGATCTGATGGACGAGGCTGCATCACGATTGCGCATGCAGGTCGACTCCAAACCCGAGGAACTCGATGAATTTGATCGGCGCATCATGCAGCTCAAGATTGAGCAGGAAGCGCTCAAACAGGAATCCGATCGCGCCTCTGCTGACCGGCTGAAAAAGCTTCAGGCCGAACTGGCAGCATTGGAAGAAAAATCTCAGGCGCTCACGCTTCGCTGGAAGTCAGAAAAAGACAAGCTGGGTCAAGCCCAGAAGCTAAAAGAGCAATTGGAAACGGCCCGTCATGATTTGGCGACCGCTCAACGCAAGGGCGACTTCGCAGAAGCTGGACGACTATCTTACGGTGTCATCCCCGGCCTTGAAAAAGAAGTCGCCGACGTGGAGAATCAGAAGGCGACTGCATTGGTGGACGAATCCGTCACGCCAAGCCACATCGCGCAAGTTGTCTCACGGTGGACAGGCATTCCCGTTGACAAGATGCTCGAAGGCGAGCGCGAAAAACTGCTGAAGATGGAAGAGCAGATTGCAAAACGCGTCATTGGTCAGGCCGAAGCCGTGAAATCAGTTTCTACTGCAGTTCGCCGCGCGCGGGCAGGTCTGCAGGATCCCAACAGGCCCATCGGTTCATTCATGTTCCTTGGGCCAACGGGCGTAGGCAAGACAGAGTTGACCAAAGCTCTTGCCGAATTTCTGTTTGACGACGAAACCGCACTCGTGCGGATCGACATGTCCGAATACATGGAGAAACATTCGGTTGCACGCCTTATCGGAGCGCCTCCGGGTTATGTGGGATATGAGGAAGGCGGCGCGCTGACCGAAGCGGTACGCCGCCGCCCCTACCAGATCGTCCTGTTCGACGAGATCGAAAAAGCCCACCCGGACGTCTTCAACGTTCTGTTGCAGGTGCTTGATGATGGTAGGCTGACCGACGGCCAGGGGCGCACGGTCGACTTCCGCAATGTACTGATCGTGATGACATCTAACCTCGGCGCCGATCTTCTGGTCACCCAGAAAGAAGGCGAGGATTCCGGGCAGGTTCGTGAGGGCGTCATGCAGGCAGTTCGCGCTCATTTCCGGCCTGAATTCCTCAATCGTGTCGATGAGATCATTCTCTTCCATCGCTTGCGCCGCGAAGACATGAGCGCCATCGTCGACATTCAGTTCAAACGCCTCGCCAGACTGCTGGAAGACCGCAAGGTCACCCTGAATCTGGATAACGCTGCAAGGCAATGGCTCGCCAACAAGGGATATGATCCCGCCTACGGTGCGCGTCCACTGAAGCGCGTCATCCAGAAGAATGTGCAGGATCCACTGGCCGAAATGATCCTGGCAGGAGAGGTCGCAGAAGGCAGCCAGATCCCCGTCTCCGTGGAGAACGGACAACTCACTATTGGCGGACAGTCAGGAACGAGCACGGCTGGCGAACCGGATCCGCGATCTGGCGTCGTTGTGAATTTTCCGAAAATAGGCTGATGCTTTTATAGCAGGGGCGGCTTCCATGAAGCTTTTGCTATAAGCAGTTTTCAGGAAAGCATAGCAGCCCGGAAAAGACTGCATTGCCAGGAGCCGTCGCGCAAAAACCCGCAGTCGAGAAATCGCCTGCGGGTTTTTTAATCGGCAAATTTTGAGGCCGTCAGTCTTGAACCCAATGCTTGGCCAGTCCAAGCAATAGAAGCAGCAGCGTCGCAGAGGAGGACGCAAAAACACCCGTTATGAGAATATCGCCGGGATCCATTCGACCAAAGAAATTGTTCCGAATATAGATCCCCACAGCCGCGCCGAATACAGCCAACGTACCGTTGCCGAATGGACCGAAACCGCGATCCCCCATCACAATATCGGTCACATAGCCAACGATAAAACCGCAGATGATAACTGCCAGCAGAACATAAAGCAGAATGTCCCTTGGATAATGATCGAGCCGCAGAGCTTCAAGCATAGTTGCACCTCAAATTCCCGCTGGTGTCGACCATAAACGCCTCGATGCACCAACGCCGACAACTACGCGACCAGCGTAAACAAAAAGTTTAATCTTCTATAAGTAATGGATATTAATGGAGTTTATCGCACAAAAGTAAGCGCGACATTATGATTGCCCGCAGGCGGCGAGGCCAGGCTTGTTTTGAAACTCAATGTTTCCCCTGCCTTCAGCGATTTTTGCGGGAGCTTCGCGACCCAAGAATACACCACCACACCGTTAAGGCCCAACAAGGAGAGCTGCACATCTCGCAGCGAATTGGTCATTGCACGCGTATTTCTGATCTGGCCTTCAACCACAAGCTGCGCTTCCCCATCACGGGTGGAGAGATTGGCTCTGATATTCTGAAATTCGGCCTGGAAGATATTCACCGGCATGCCGGCAGCGCGAAAAATTCCCGCCGTCCCCGGTATGAGCCGGACAACATGCACACGTTGTAGCAAGGCTGCATAACAAGTCAGCAAGAGCAATCCAGCCAGCAGCGGCAGAAAAATGTTGCGACGCGAACGTCCCGACTGAGGTCGTTCCCCGGCAAAACTGCGCCCAACGGGGCCGGTCCCATTTGAATATGCGTTTCGCCAGCTTTCAGGCGCCACATTAAAACGCCCGGTCGCAACGACGGCCTGATGTTGCAAGGTCTTCCCCTTTTAATTCGCGAAATCTGAACGACAGGTGCACAGGTTCGAACAAATTCGTTCCCGTGTTACCCTTTCCGCCTCGCAACGGACTCCTTGAATTGCTCCACCTTTATGGTTAATTCGCTGTAAATATTACAATGTGAAACACGCGATTCGGACGGATTTCCACGCTCATTCTCAATGATCGCCTTGCGGGCCTGACCGCCGGGCAAACCGCTCTGCCAGAGCAGGGCACGTTGCAAGGTACTGACGATTTGGTCCGTTTTGAAAACGTTGGGCTTCGATATGGAATGGCAACAGAAACCCTCCGGGATCTGACCTTTTCGATTGAGCCGCGCTCCTTCCAGTTTCTCACCGGCCCCTCAGGGGCGGGCAAGACGACATTGCTGCGGCTGATCCTTTTGTCCCTGCGCCCGACAAGAGGGTTCATCTCATTGTTCGGACGAGAAACCTCGACGCTCGAAAAAGACGACATAACCACTATCAGACGGCGGATTGGCGTCGTGTTTCAGGATTTCCGCCTGCTAGACCATCTCACCACCTACCAAAACGTCTCGCTTCCCCTGCTTGTGCAAGGCAAAGAGGAAAGCAGCTACCGGGCAGAGGTCCAGGAATTACTCAAATGGGTGGGTCTCGGCAGCCATATAAATGCTTATCCGCCCGTGCTTTCCGGTGGCGAAAAGCAGCGGGTCGCCATCGCCCGCGCTTTGATCATGCGGCCTGAATTGCTTCTCGCAGATGAGCCCACAGGCAACGTCGATCCCAGCATGGCCCGGCGTCTGTTGCGCCTGTTCGTGGAACTTCACAAATCCGGGACATCGGTTGTGATCGCGACGCACGACCTGTCGCTCATGGATCAATTCGAAAGCGCACAGCGGCTGGTTCTGGGCGACGGACGGCTGCACATCTATGAGTGACACCGACCAAACTCAGCGGCTTGGCGCCGCCGGTCTCCTGGCGCTGGTACTCAACTTTGGGCGCAATGCTGATATTCACGATTCGCTTCCGCTGATCCCTGAAAGCTCCATCGCCGGCAAGGCGCTCGTCACTATCATCGCAATCATGACCTTCCTTGCAACTTTGACAGCAGGGTCAGCGATGCTGATTCGCGATGCTTCGCAAAGCTGGAGCAACCAGATCACGCAGGAGATGACGATCCAGATCAAGCCGCAGCCTGGCAGAAATCTTGATGCAGATGTTGAGGCAGCAGCTGCTGCCTCAACATCCTTTCCCGGCGTCGAAAGTGTGAGGGTTTTTTCGAAACAGGAATCATCTAACCTGCTTGAGCCTTGGCTTGGCAACAGTATCAGTCTCGACGAATTGCCGATCCCGCGTTTGATCGTCGTGAAGCCGCTGGCGGGGGGCCTCGAAATAGACAAGCTCCGCGCCGTGCTGCATGAGAAAACGCCGCAGGCCGTTCTTGATGATCACCAGCTGTGGTTTGAACGGCTGACCACGATGGCCAATGCGCTGGTGTTCGTTGCACTCGTTGTGCTGGCCCTGGTAATTTCCGCGATGGCGCTTGCCATTGCATTTGCCACACGCGGCGCAATGGCGGGCACCAAAGACATCATTGACGTCCTGCATTTTGTCGGCGCACACGACAAATTTATTTCAAAGGAATTTCAGAGACATTTTTTCAGGTTGGGATTGAAGGGCGCTGCAATAGGCGGTTTCTCGACCTTGATGGCATTTGCATTTGCAAGCCTGTTATTGAAAATTTGGAATAGTGGCACAGGATTCGAACAGGTCGAATCACTGTTTGGGACATTCTCGCTGAACTGGCCAGGAATGGCCCTGATAATCATTCTCACGGTTCTGATTGCGTTTCTCGTTGGCAACATATCGCGCGTCATCGTATTCCGGCGCCTGCAAACTCTGAGGTAGTGTGTGAAAATTCTACGCCAATTCAACTCCGAAGTGCAACAGCGATGCATAGATGATATGATGGAATTAAGGGCTGGGGAAACGGACAGGGTCAAGGGCGCAAGTCGCCAGCGGCGATGCGAGCGTAGCGAGCACCCTTGAGGCTGTCTTTTTCCCGAGCCACACTTTTTCATATTGTGCGTGCTGGGTCTTGGATGGCCAGATTGAGATTATCC
>CAMDKB010000002.1 GCA_945901195.1 Rhizobium sp. Q54 | reverse complement strand
GCTTCGAATGTCCCTCAGGATCGATCTTGCCATGAAAAAAGCAGAGCGACGAGGGTCTATGTGATCATCCGGGATGGCACAGGTAGCCAAGACCGATATCTTGCGGGCCATTGACGAAGAACGGATTAAGGATGAGATCGCTGGCTTCTTTCCAGATGCGAATGGGCGATGGCAACGTGGCCTTCGCGCCGGATGTCGCGATCTCCCATATGACAAGCAGCGCTATCAATACCAGCAGCGGCGGCAAGACTGCAGTGAGAAAATCACGTCCGCGCCGCTGCCAATTTTGCAGGGCCAGTGATTTCACCGCAGGCAATGCGATGACCGCTGGATGGCCTTGCTCGGTTGTGACGGGATTTGACACAAGGGTGAGCTTGGGTTGTGTTTCTATCACTTCGAGTCTTCTGACTGTTGCTGACATGTGAAAGTCCAGTGATGTGTGGTGCGGGGATTGATCGGCGATTTGCCGATCAGTTCCTCATCGATACTCATGCAATGCGCTTTATGCTGAGAGATTTGAGATAGGCTTGCGGATCGGCGGGGTCGAAGGTCTTGCCGTCAAAGAATTTCTCGATACCGCGGCTATCGCCTGTTGGCGTGCTTTTCAGCCCAAGTCCTTTGGCCGCTTCCAGCCAAAGATCGCTGCGGTTGGTTTTGTTCACCAGCGCCTTGATATCCAGCGACGGTTCGAATTTGCCCCAACGGATATTCTCGGTAATGAACCACGAATCCAGACTTTTCCAGGGATATGAAACTTCGCCTTTTTCGCCCCAGAATTTCATCAGCAAATTGGTGCCCTTTACGACACGTCCGCGGCCATAATTTATGTCACCCTTGATACGGCCGATGATGTCGGGCACCGGGACATTGAACCATTGACGACGGCCTATGATGGTCGCCATCTCTTCCTTGTTTTCCATTTTTTCGCACCACATCTGGGCTTCCATCACTGCCATCATGATGGCAAGTGCGGCCTTCGGATTGGCGTCGACCCAATCAGCGCGCATACCCAGGATTTTTTCCGGGTGTTTGAACCAGATTTCACCGGTGGTGGCGGCGGTGAACCCGATATCCTGATTGACGAGCTGTTCGTTCCACGGCTCACCAACGCAGAAAGCATCCATATTGCCGACCTTCATGTTCGCGACCATCTGCGGTGGTGGAACGACTATGGTCGAGATGTCCTTGTCGGGATCGATTCCGCCTGCTGCAAGCCAATAACGTATCCAGAGATCATGTGTCCCGCCGGGAAAAGTCATCGCGACTTTTATGTCTTTGCCGGACGCCTTCTTTTTTGCAAAAGCTTCCTTCAGAGCGGTGCTGTCAGTTCCAATTTTGAGATCTTTATATTCATTGGAGACCGACAGGCCCTGACAATCCTCATTCAGACTTATCAGCGTGTACATTGGCAATGGCTGATTGTTCTGCATGACCTTGCCGGTCGAATAAAGATGCGTCTTGGGCCTTAGAATATGCCCGCCATCAATGCCGTTTGATTTTGTCCCAAGCGCCATGTTGTCGCGCATGGCGCCCCATGAGGCCTGCTTCAGAATCTCCATTTCGGGCAAGCCGTGCTTGGCGAATAAACCCTTTTCCTGAGCAATCACGAGCGGCGCTGCGTCCGTCAGGGCGATATAACCGAGTTTTGTGCCTTTCACTTCCGGACCGGACGTTTGCGCAAAAACTCCCGACGGAAAGGTTGACGATACCGCTGAAATCAGCGCGGTGGCGGCGCCAGTCCGCAAAAGTTCACGGCGGTTGACGCCAGACACATTCTCATTGCTGCAACGCAAAAATTTATTGTTCATTCTTCAGCTCCTGCGGGGATGCGGAGGGTCAATCCGTTCGCGCCCATAGGAGAAAGCAACCCTTGTACCAGTGCACAAAAATTATAATATAATTATTAAATCAATTCGTTAGACAGCTTAACTTGTATAATTTGGCCAATTCGGCCTTGAGGGGTGATGAAGATTTCGCCAATTGCACTTTGATTACGCACTGCACAATTTTTGAGCGAGCCTGTATCAAAAAGTTCACCTCCCAGTCATCCCGCGGCAACCGGCAGCTTAGCCCTAGAGATATCCGGAGCGCGTGCGCCCAGAGCGATGAGTCAAGCCTCATCCTCTCTGGTGTTACGCAATGCCGGGGTGACCGGGCATTTTTGATTGCGATTCAATATTCGTCGAACACGCGCTGGATTTCATTGATATCGCGTGTCCGGGTCATACCCAACGCAAGCAAAAGCGCGGCCTTTTGGGGATTCAGATTGTCCGCAGCCGCCATGCCTTCCTCATAGGTATTGCCGATGTTGAGGACGCGGCCTTCGCCAACACGGGCGCTTCGTGCGATGAGAATGCCTTCTGAAGCGAGCTTTCTCAGTTCATCGGTATAGACGCCAAGTGCGCCTGCACCGATTCCGGCAAACACAAGCCCTTGAGCACCTAGCTCGACCGCTGAGCGCGCAAGACGCGGATCGGCTCCCGTATGGCCGTAGAGAATTTCGACGCGCGGCATCTCAGTCACCTTGTCGAGGTCGAATTCCGAAAGCGTCGTGTGGCGCCGAACCGGCGCTCGATAATAAACAATGCGGTCAGCATCGGCGTAACCCATCACACCGAGATCACGGCTGCGAAATGTTTGTACCTGAAACGTGGATGTTTTTGTCACATCACGTGCAGCATTGATTTCACTATTAGTGACGGTGACAACGCCCTTGCCTCGCGTATCCGTGCACGCTGCGACGCGCACGGCATTGACCAGATTAAGATGGGCGTCGGTACTGATGGCGGTGAAAGGACGTTGGGCGCCGACAACGACGACTGGCTTGTCGCTTCGCACGGTCAGGTTGAGAAAGAACGCGGTCTCTTCCAGTGTATTTGTACCCTGAATCCAGACCAGGCCATTAATATCACTGCGCTGCAAAATTTCCTGAATCCGCAATGACAGACGGTGCAAGTCATCATGGGTTGCTACTTCCATAACAGGACCATCGTCGGTGCATGTTTCCGCATATTGAGAAATTTCGGGCCAGGCATCGAGCATTTCAACCGGGGTCAGCCGGGGCTTGCCGCTGAATTTGACGTTATAATGGGTAAGGTCCATGCGATCCCGGCCTTGGGAGGGCAAAGTGCCGGGGCCGGCCATTACCATGATGCGCTTTTGTTTCTGCATGGAGACACTCATTTGGCTAAAAGGAATTCTGCGAGGCGATCGCGGATAGGTTTGGGGGTTTGGGCAGCTTCCATCACTATCCTTCTCACGGCCTCGCCGTCGATAGGGCTTGCGTTGATACCTACTTTTTCAACTTCTTCGAGAAATTCGCGGCTCGTGGTGGTGGCCATGAATGCGGTGGTCAAAATCCTGGCGCGATCCGCAGGAATGTCTGGAGGCGCTGCGTAAGGCAGAGCCATGAAGAATGGACTTTCGGCAAATTCGAGCAAGGCCTTGTCTTCAGCGTTTCGAGTCAGTTCACGGCCTGTTGGTACATCGGGCATGTAAGTCAGACGGGTTGCACGAGCAAATTGCACGAGAAATTTGACCTTCTTTTCGTTCCACAAAGCGGGACGGGATGATTTGATGGCGCTGACGTCAATCGTCTGTCCATCTACTTCGCCGCGTTCCATACCAAGCCAGATATCATTGGCGCCGGGAAAGCCTTTGACAACTTCGACCTTCATGCCAAGCAAATCGCGGGCCAGCATCGCGAATGTTGTGTTGGTTGCACCTGCGCCGACGCCGCCCATATGAATTGTGGAGGCTTGAGCATCCTTAACCGAATTGATCTTGTTAGTCGTCATGATCGTCAGGAGGTAAGCGTCATCGGCATAGGAGGAAATCGAACCCAGCCAGGTCAGTTTCGCCGGATCAAAGTGAATATTAGGCTCTCCGACGATAGCAAGCTGCGGGATGCCGCGACTGATTGATGCAAAGGTGAGGCCGTCTTTTTCAATCGCCGAGGCCAGCCGGTTGGCTGATGTAATTCCACCGCCCCCCGGCTGATTCTGGACGATCATGTTCGGGTTGCCGGGAATGTGCCTTGGCATGTGCCGCGCGAGAAGCCGGCTGGCGATGTCATAAATGCCACCTGCCGAAAATGGAACGATGAGCGTAACCGTGCGGCTTTTATAAAAATCGGCTGCAGGTTGTGCGTGCGCCGCCGGTGCGAAACCGAGCAGGCACAGGCTCAATGTTGTGACCATAATTCGTTTCATCGTTTCCCCCTTTGATATCTTGTTTGTGTATGCGTAGGCGTGGCCTCAGAGTGTCTCTTCACCCCGGCCCTTGCCTTGCTCCCGCGCTTGCGGCGTTTGCATATAGAAATTCAGGAATTCATAGCCCAGAGAGGCATCGTGCACCATATTGAACTGCGCCAGCAGCTGCTTGTTCAGCACACGTTTGGTCAGTGCCAGCGCATATGGATTGCGTTTCAGAAGCCGTTCAGCGATTTCCTGTGTCTTGGCGTCAATCTGGTCGGCTGCCAAAGCATAGTTTACAACGCCCATGGCTGCGAGTTCCTTCGCAGTGAACGGGCGGGCCAGCATGAGGTATTCCTTTGCCATGTTCATTGGCATTTTCATCGGTGCAAATACTGCGCCGCCATCGCCAGTCACCATGCAATGATCGGCGGAGCCTTTTTGCTCGCCGTCGATCATCAATTCGCCGGCGCTCATGTGATGATCGGCAATTATAGCGTCTTCGCGCGCGACTATGAAATCGCATGCCAGCACAAGGTTTGCTCCAAAGCCGACGGCGTGGCCGTTGACCTTCGCGATGACTGGCTTTTCAATCGTGCACATGATTTCGACTGCCCGTGTCACGCCATTCATGATATCCCAATCGACGCCGGGATTGCCGTGATGTCCGTAAGACGATGGCGGTATAGTAAAAACGTCCTCCTTGCCCGTGATAATGATGACACGTACGGAATTGTCGTTGCGCAGTTCGTTCAGCGCACGGCCGACTTCCGCAGCCCTTTGCACGCCGCCAGGGCGGCCTGACATCATTTCGCGTAATTGCCGTTCGAGACGTTTAAGTTCGATTGTTGCGATCTGCCCATCGCGAATGATATCGACCAGCAAGTACTCACTCATTTCCGATCCTTCCCTAATATTTATGGAGTGTTCTTGTAACAATCAGTCCGACAGCATCTTACCGAAGCGCCGGCGGACATCCTCCGGCGTTTTCATCGCATTCTTTATGAGTTCAACAATTACTGCACCATCTATCGGGCTTGGCAGAAGCCCCACCTTCCGAATGTCGGTTTCATAGGCCGGATCGGCGGTCATCTTCATGAAGGCTTCGCGCAACGCTCTTTCACGCGCGGGCGGAAGTTCAGGTGGCGCAGCAAAGGGCAAGGCCATGAAGAAGCTGAATTCGGCGAACTCCAGCAAAGCGCGGTCTTTCGGGTCTGTCACGAGTTCCCGCGCGACGGGAACATCGGGAAATTCCTTCAGTCTTGCGGTGCGACCGAAGGCGACGACGGGCCGCAACTTTCCATCCCGCCACAACCCTGGCCGCCCAACGAGTATGGCGCTGATGTCGATGATCTGTCCGTCGACTTCGCCCGTCTCCATAGCAAGCCAAACCTGCGCGACACCCGGAAAACCCCTCACGACATCCAGCTTCAACCCGAGGATTTCGTTGGCGAGCAGGGCGAACGCCGTGTTGGTTGAGCCTGTTCCGGTGCTGCCAAAATGCACGGGCATGTTGCCCTTCAGATCAGCGAGAGATTTGATAGGGCCTGATGAGTTGACCACGGCGAGATAAGCGTCGTCCTTGTAGGAACTCAGACTGCCGAGCCAGGTCAGGCGCAACGGATCAAAATTGACTTTTGGATCGCCAGTCAGTGCTACTTGCGGCAAGCCTCGGTTAATTGTTGCAAATGTAGCGCCATCACGTTCAATGGCATTGAGGAGACGATTGACGACGAAATAGCCGCCAGCTCCCGGTTGATTCTGGACGACGATGTTGGGCTTGCCCGGAATAAACTGGCCGATGTGGCGCGCGACGACGCGGCTGCCGATATCGTAATAGCCGCCCGGAGTTGTGCCGACGAGCAGACTTACGTTGCGGTTGCGATAGAAGTTTTCCACTTCCTGCGCATGGACTGAAGGATGGATACCGCTTGTGGCAATCCAGCAGGCAGCGATACGGAAGGCAAGATTGCGCACAAGCATCATGAAGGTCTCCCCGTTTGGGAAACATAACATGACTACTTCTGCGAAGCATGGCTAGAGTCCGGGCAGAAAATTGCAATTGGCAGGGCAAAAGGGCGGGTGGTCTATACCCGTCCGGCGCGAATGGCCAAGACTTTTGCAAGCCCCATCAGGGCGCCCAGGAAGATTCCGGCCGGAACAAAGCTGTGTAAAATCGTGTCCGCACAGGTGGCCGCTTCACACGCCGTGCGGCCAGATTCGAGAAATGCGGCCCCGCCGACAAGACCGATGATGCCGCCGATGACGGCTCCCGATAGTGTGATCAGTATCATCGCGATCAAGCGAAACATGCACGTTACTCCACACGCATTGCCAATGTTGTTGCCTTTATATCATGGCGAACGAGCACAATATGTGTGAAATCGCACCTTTATTCAATGGTTTGGTTATATTAAATCATGGGTCAAACAAACCATAAGACGCGGTCGCGCTTGCGAAAGCGAGGGTCAAGCTTTTGTCGTCTTGAACGAAGACGCCGCAGCTCCTGTGTTGGAGCGGTCGGCTCAAAGATGAAGTGCAACACCATGCAATAGTGTCGGTGGAGGTACTTTATGGGCAGAGAATACAAGCAGTGAGAAACAGAAGAACGGAGCGTTATAGCGGTCGGTTTGGCGCATGGTTTAAGCAGGAGGGCAATTGCCCTCCTGCTTAAACGGCCGGTTTGCACGGTGAGCCGGGAGATTAATCGTAATGCTGGAGCCAATGATGATTATCTGCCGCAAGATGCGGCGGCACGGTGCAAAGAACGCAAGTTCCGGCGCAAGAAGCTCTTGTCGAATGCCCCTTCGCTTTGGTTGAAAATACAGGTGCTGATGGGTAAGGGCTAGTCGCGGGAACAAGTTGCGGGCAAACTCAAACGTATGCACCCCGATGACCCCAGCCAGCATGTGAGCCACGAGACGATTTATGCGCATATCTATGCGTATCCTCGCGGCGGCCTGCGTACCGAAATGATCAGGCTGTTACGCAAGTCCCACAAGACACGCAAGTCTCGGGCACGCGGCGAAGACCGTCGAGGCAAAATCCAAAACATGACGCTTATCGCTGATAGACCGAAGGAAATCGACAGTCGCGAGATTTTAGGTCACTGGGAAGGCTATTTGATCAAGGGCAAATATAATCGCTCGTCGGTCGGCACCTTCGTCGAACGCACTTCGCGTTATGTGATCCTCGTTCAATTAGACAACGCGAAAGCCGACACTGTTCGAGAAGGCTTCGTGCGTGAACTGAAAGGCGTGCCGTCAGACTTGTTGAAGTCCATCACCTATGACCAAGGTCGCGAGATGGCACAGCACAATCTGTTGGCGGCAACTCTCAATCTCGCTGTCTATTTTTGTGACCCGCATGCCCCGTGGCAACGAGGCTCTAACGAAAATACCAACGGCTTGCTTCGCGAGTATTTACCTAAAAGCTCTGACCTCAACGCCTTCTCTCAAGCCGATCTCAACGCCATCGCCGACAAACTAAACACCAGACCCAGAAAAAAGCTCGGCTTCCTCACCCCAGAAGAAGTTTACTGCGCCTCTTCCCTATGCAAAAACCTTGAAAGTGGTGTTGCACTTCAAAGTTGATTCCGCCAGTAATAATAAAGCTGGGCTGTCAGTTGAATGCAATATCAAGATCAAGCGTACTGTTTACTCCAATGGAATCGTAATTCTTCGCGAGCCATGTCTTGGCTGAAGCCCGGCCGATATCCCGAAGCTGGGTCAGAAAGACCCAGCGTGTATCCATTTTCGAGTCCGAAGCAAATGATGAAACTTCCGCGACGCCATCTATCCGATGCACGAATGGGCGCATGTAGGCTTCATGGGAATGGCGGCCCCGGTTCATCATGCGTCCAATGATGCTGGTGGCGCGCTTTAGTTTGCCAGTATCGACGAGACGATTCACAAAATCGATTGACCGCAACTCGCTCAGCAGTGCGCCGTTAAACGTAATTTCGTTGAGGCGGTTTTGAATTTCGCGCTGCGTCCGTGGCGTTGTTTTGCGCTCAACAGGATTGATCTGCACGATGAGGATGTCCGGCGTGGCGCTTTCATAAAATAGCGGGAATAGCGCGGGGTTGCCCATGTAGCCACCATCCCAATGGGGAACGCCGTCTATCTCGACGGCCTGAAATACTGTTGGGAGGTAGGCCGATGCCATCACGTGATTGGCGGTGAGTTTCTCGCGGGGAAATATAGCGATATGCCCGGAGTGGACATTGGTGGCGGCAACGAAAACTTTGACTTCTTCGCAGGCGCGGACCTTTTCGAAGTCGATGATCTTCTCCAGCAGTTCGCACAGCGGATTGATGTTGAGCGGGTTCAAGGAATAGGGGCTGGTAAAACTGCCTAGGTAATCGGTCCACATCCGGAAAGGCGAATCGTCGAGTTTCCAGGAACCGAAAAACGTATCGATGAAGTCACGCTGGCCGATGGTCAGCGCATTTTCTTCGCAGATTGAAGACCAGAATTCTTCCAGCTTCCGGCGTGCACCTGGCCGCCCGTCTTCAAGATATCCCTGGACGAGAGCGACCGCGTTCATTGCGCCTGCGCTCGTTCCGGTTATCGCTTCTATGTCCAGGCGGTCGTCCTGCAGGATTTCATCCAGAACGCCCCAGGTGAAGGCGCCATGCGAGCCGCCACCCTGCAAGGCAAGATTGATCTTTTTCTTGCCGTCCCACTTGATTGGTTTTGCGCACATCGACAGCGCCTCATGCTGCGGTCCACCCGCCGTCCATAACGATATTGGAGCCTGTTATGTTCACAGCAGCATCTGAACACAGGAACACGGCGGTAGCCGCAACCTGCTCGACAGTGACGAATTGCTTTGTTGGCTGGGCCGACAACAAGACATCGTTGATGACCTGTTCCTTGGTCATGTTGCGCGCTTTCATCGTGTCCGGGATCTGCTTTTCCACCAGAGGCGTCCAGACATACCCCGGAGAAATCGAATTGGCTGTGACGCCAAACGCAGCGACTTCAAGCGCCACAGTTTTTGTCAGGCCCAGGATGCCATGCTTGGCTGCGACGTAAGCGGCCTTGAAAGGCGATGCTACAAGCGAGTGTGCCGACGCGGTGTTGATGATGCGTCCCCATTTACGCGCTTTCATCCCCGGGACAGCCGCTCGCATGGCGTGAAACGCTGAGGTGAGGTTGATGGCGATGATCTGATCCCATTTTTCGACAGGGAAGTCCTCGATTGGCGAGACAAACTGGATGCCGGCGTTGTTGATGAGGATATCGACGGAGCCGAGGCGGGTCTCAACGTCTTTTACCAGTGCGGCAATTTCGGCGCCTTGGGTCATATCCGCGCCGTTATAAATGCTGGTGACGCCGAATTCCTTTTCGATTCCCGCGCGTTCTGCCTCAATCGCGGCGGCCTCGCCGAAACCATTGATGCAAATGTTCGCACCCTCTTTGGCCAGCGCGCGCGCATAAGCGAGGCCAATGCCGCTGGTCGAGCCGGTAATAAGGGCGTTGCGGGATTTCAGGCTCATTGGAACTCCTTATCTGACGGCTGTCCAGGTCAGGCTTGCAATAGTCCAAACATGCACCGCTGCAATTTATATTGCAATGCACAATATTGTATGGGCATGAAGGATTGTCCATGTTCACATTAGCAGGGGGTCGCTCTTTTGCTTGTGAAGCTGTATGGTTTGGAGATGGAATCGAAATCCGTGGATCCCTTGGCGCCCCACGACCATTCGCATTGCGAAGGCCATGGTGAGAACACGCGCGGGCTGCGCCTGACCGCAGGACGGCGTGCGATCCTCGACCTGTTGTGCGCGGAAGCCAAGCCGCTTGGCGCCTATGACATGATCGACAAACTGGCGGCTCAGGGTGGCAAGCGGCTCGCGCCAATTTCTGTGTATCGCGCGCTGGATTTTCTGCTGGATAATGGCCTTGTGCATCGGCTCTCGTCTCGCAATGCTTATCTGGCTTGCGGGCATCGGCATGCTGCGAACGAGCCTCTGGTTTTTCTGATCTGCGATTCTTGTGGCGCTGTCAGCGAGCGCGGTTCGGAATCACTCGGGCATGATCTCGACGTGTTGGCGAACGAATCCAGTTTCATTCGCCGCAACCAGGTGGTCGAAGTCACCGGCTTGTGTGCCGGTTGCCGTGCTGCCTGAATTCTAACGAACGGAACAAAGCAATGAACATCGACGCAGCGGCGCCGAAAAAATCTTTGGATGAAAGGCTCATTGTCCGCGCTGAACCTTTGCCCAGGCACCGTAGCATCGGTGTGCGCGTCGGCGAGGCGCCGGGCGCAGTTATAGTGGGTGGCGACGGGCCAATTATCGTGCAGTCGATGACCAACACCGACACAGCCGATATCGAAGCGACGGTGAAACAATGCGCCGATCTCGCACGCGCGGGTTCGGAAATTGTCCGCATCACCGTGGACCGGGACGAAGCTGCGGCGGCAGTTCCCCATATCAAGGAAAAATTGCTCAAGATGGGCGTGCACGCGCCTCTCGTCGGTGACTTTCATTATATCGGCCACAAATTGCTGGCCGATCATCCCGCCTGCGCGCGGGCACTGGACAAATACCGGATCAATCCGGGAAATGTCGGCTTCAAGGACAAGAAGGATCGCCAGTTCTCGGCAATTGTCGAGAAAGCAATCGAACACGGCAAATCCGTGCGCATTGGCGCGAATTGGGGATCGCTGGATCAGGACTTGCTGACTGGCATGATGGACATCAACGCCCGTTCCGCCAGACCTCTGGATGCGCGCGCTGTCACGCGTGAAGCGCTGGTCCGGTCTGCCATATGGTCGGCGGAACGGGCGCAACAGCTCGGGCTTGGCAAGGACCGCATCATCCTTTCGGCGAAAGTTTCTGCTGTGCAGGATCTTATCGCCGTCTACCGCATGCTGGCCCAGCGCTGTGATTACGCACTTCATCTCGGGCTTACCGAAGCCGGGATGGGTTCCAAGGGCATTGTGGCTTCATCGGCTGCGATGGGAATTCTGCTGCAGGAAGGCATTGGCGATACAATCCGCGTGTCCCTGACCCCTGAGCCCGGCGGGGACCGAACGCTAGAAGTGAAGGTCGCGCAAGAACTTTTGCAAACCATGGGCTTTCGCACGTTCATTCCGCTTGTGGCCGCTTGCCCGGGCTGCGGACGCACGACATCAACAACCTTCCAGGAGCTGGCGCAGCAAATACAGGGATACATCCGTGACGAGATGCCCGGGTGGAAGCAAAAATATCCGGGCGTCGAAGGCCTGAATGTCGCGGTGATGGGCTGCATCGTCAACGGTCCCGGTGAGAGCAAACATGCCGATATCGGCATTTCGCTGCCCGGTACAGGTGAAGCGCCCGCGGCGCCTGTTTTCATCGACGGGGAAAAAGCCATGACATTGCGTGGAGCCGGAATTGCCCAAGAATTCCAATCCATTGTGGCTGATTACATAGAGAAGAGATTTGGCGGGCGGGAAGCCGCCGAATAGTCCGCTGCGGTCCTGATCCTATGACGAGCCCATCATACCGCAGCGCCTTACTGCCAGGTGATTGTCACGCTGGGTGCAGGCGTGGATTTCAGCAATTGCTGCTTTTGGCTGGCTGATAGTGGCGTGTTTGCGCCGCTGGAGGTCTGGGTTGGGGCTTGGGCTATTTGTCCCGATGGCAGCATCGTAACCTGTACCCGAAATGCGCGGCCGATTGTGCTGCCGGCTGCCTGAACTGGATCCGAACCGAGCAAGATCAGCGCGGCCACGCCAGCAATCAGAGATCTGCGCCTGTGCGGTCCAGCACATTCCCAGTTTCCGCTCGCGACCATAGCTAGCCCTCGGCAGGGCGCGTTTTGCGCCGTTTCGTGACGCTTTTTCCGGGTTTGAAACAAATCCAGTCGCGTTTCGTTGAAGTCGCAAGCTTTGCACCAGATGGCCTTGTGCCGTGACGCACACCGGAGCGCCCGCTGGCGCTGTCTAAGCAGAGCCGCGTTTAACCCGTGCCGCCTGAAGCTGCGGTCGCAGAGTTGACGTTTGGCAAGACCATTGGGCGCAAGATTTCGGGCGAAATAACATGAGTGAACACCACGGCGGGCTCAGATCAGCAAACCAGAATCCCTGGTATTGCCTGGCTACGCTTTTCGGCGAGCAGACCGGATCGGGCTATGACACGGAGATGGCGGCCAGAAATCGTGTGGCCTGGAATCGCTGGATGACGGGTCTGGTCGACGGGCCAAGATTCGAAGCCCTGTTAGCCAGAGGGATCAATCTGGCTGAACTGCAACCTTATCACGAAGCTGAATTGCAGGCTTTTATTGAATTGCTGGAAGCGCGCCTGCCCATGGGCTGCCGTGAATTGCCCGGACCCGATGTGAGCGTGGATTTCAGCCGTACCTCCTTCGAGGAGCCTGTTTCTTTTGAAGGCTTTGTGTTCCCGGCGATTTTCAATTTAAAAAATTCGATATTCATCAATGCGGTGAGCTTTTCAGGGGCAGTTTTTCTCGGACCGGGCCAATTCAATAGTTGCGCTTTCACGGGGTATGCAGCGTTCCAGGGGGCAAATTTTCACGGTTTGGCGGATTTCTGGGGGACGAAATTTGCTGGGGCTTCGGGCCTGTTGTCTGCCAGCTATCTGGGCGATGTCACTTTCGGCCATACGGAAAGGAACCGGGACATCATACCGAACTATTTTCTGCCGGGGCAGAAAAGCACCCGCGAAAATCAATGAAGCCGGCGCAACAAAAAAGGCGAGCCGTGGCCCGCCTTCGTATTGCTGTCTCAAGCGGATGTTATTCTACGATAGCCTTTTTAGGCTTCAAGATCTGGCGGCCACGATACATGCCGGTTTTCAGATCGACATGGTGGGGACGGCGAAGTTCGCCGGAATCCTTGTCTTCCACGTAGGTGGGCTTGGCGAGGGCATCGGCGGAACGGCGCATGCCGCGGCGCGAGGGCGATGTTTTACGTCTGGGAACTGCCATTTTAAACTCCGTTCGATGTCTGAAGGCCGGGAAACACACCCTGATCAAGGCGCAAAAACGCCTGTGGGGTGATCGACCCATGCCGTGAATTCGTCGGCGCGCTCATACACCGGATTTTGGCGCATGGCTAGTGCAGTGCGAAAAATTGCAGGTTCAATCGGCTTGGGAGCCTTGGGGCAAATGATGCGGTACGGTGATTGGGCCGAATTTGTTCTCCGATCTGCCGATAGAGCAGGAATGGATAGCCAGTGCTATTGATTGGCTCACAAGCGCTGATATGAGCTGACCCAACCACTGCAATAGCCCGCTATTTCTTGTGTGCGGTGTCCCGGGAGCCTAAGCTTGCTGTCAGGTTGGGAAACGGGAGGCATAAATGGCTCTTTGGCTCAGGATGCTCGGCGGTGGCTGGCTTGTCTGCTTAACGATGGTCGCCCCTGCGAGCGCCGATGAAGTTTCCGATTTCTATACAGGCAAAACCATTTCGATGGTGGTTGGCCATGAGCCGGGCACCGGCTTTGATATTTATACGCGCGTGATCTACCGGCACATGGCGCGTTATATTCCTGGTTCGCCGTCGATGATCGTACAGAACATGCCGGGGGCCAGCGGCATCCAATCGGCCAACTGGCTTTATAACATTGCGCCGCGTGACGGAACAGTGATGGCAACTTTCACCCAGAACGTTCCGCTGGAGCCCTTGTTCGGCAACAAGGCGGCGAAATTCGATCCATCAAAATTCATCTGGATCGGGAACGCAGAACAGACAAATTCGCTCTGTGGGGTTTCAGCGCAATCGGGCATCAAGACCTTTGCCGATCTGCAGAAGAAAGAAACCATTTTCGGTGCAACTGGTCCGACAGGCCCGTTGATTGTTTCCGCCCTGGCCGTGAAAAATCTCATGGGTGGAAAACTTCGTATCGTGCCGGGCTACAAAGGCTCGGCCAGCGTGAAAGCAGCGATGTTGAATGGCGAGGTTCACGGCATCTGCGGCCTTGGTTGGTCTACAATCAATTCTTTCTGGAAAAGCGAAGTCGACACCGGTGAGTTCAAGGTGATCGTCCAGCTCAGTGGTGAGCCGATGAAGGCGCTGGGCGATATTCCGCATGCACGCGACTTTGCAAAGACCGAAGCGGACAAGCAATTGTTCGGCATCCTCCTTGATGTGCAAGTACTTGGACGCTTGTATATGCTGCCGCCCGGAGTTCCTCAGCCGCGTGTAGAGGCGTTGCGCAAGGCATTCATGGACACGATGCGCGATGCGAAGTTTGTGGAGGACGCAACCAGAACGGGTCTTGAGATTTCACCCATGACGGGCGAGGCCGTTGAAAAGCTTTGGAAGGGGTTCACCGCAACGCCGCCCGAGATCGTCGAACGCGCAAAGGAAGTGATCAGGCTGCAATGAACGGTGGCGGAGAAGGTCTGACCATGAAAATCCTGTCTGCAGGATCGACGCTGTATGGGGCGCGGGCGGCGGTTGGGTCGCTGCTGCCGCGCGCACGGATCGAAATTGCGACTGATCACGGGCACCTCATTCATGAAGCTGCTTTGCATGGCAAAAGCGATGGGGATATTTTGATCATTCCCGAAGACATGATCGAGGATCTGGAAAAGCGCGGCTTGCTCGCCGATGGCTCGCGGCGGCGGTTCGGCTTCACCGGTATTGGCTATGCGGTCAAATCCGGTCAACCCGTCCCAGCTATGACAGACGGTGAAGCGCTGGCGCGCGCCGTGAATGGAGCGGGGCAGCTATATCTGACAAGTGCGCCGACGGGGGTCCATATGCGCGCCTGGCTTGCCGGGGTTGGTCTGTCCGCCGCGCTGAATGGTAAACTCCGGACTTTTGAACGGGCCACCGAGATGCTGGCGGCGTTGGCCGGCGGCGACGGGAATACGCTAGCCTTCGGCCCGACCACCGAATTGATGGCCTGGCGGGCCAAGGGAACAGACTATGGCGGCTCGGTGCCGCCCCAATTCGATTTGCCGCTGATGTATGCGGGGGGAGTCCTCAAGCGTTCTGCAGAAATTCCCGGTGCGATTCGGGTTCTGGACGAGATTTCAGGGCCGGGAGGCATCCAACACTTTCGCCAAAGCGGGGTTTTATAGTTTTCAGTCGGCAAGAGCGAAATCGCTGGTTTGGCGCGGCCAGTTGCAGAGCGTCTCCGCCTGCCATATCCAGTGTTGTGAAGGAGACCATCATGATCCGCGCGAATTTCATTTCCGGCAAGGGCGCCTGGCAGGCGAAGGCTGCTGATTCCGTTGTGCTTGACTATGAGGAGCGGCACCGCCGGCGTGTAACCATGACGGGGGTGCGCGGTACGGAGTTTCTGCTGGATCTGCCCGATGCAGTGCATATTCGCGGCGGCGATGCCCTTGTTCTGGAAGACGGCCGTCTGATCGAAGTCGTCGCAGCGCCTGAAGAGCTGGCTGAAGTCCGCACCAGTGATCCCCGACTGGTGGTCCGGCTTGCCTATCATCTGGGCAACCGGCACGCGCCCGCCGAAATTCTCCCAAAAAGTATCCGCATCCGACGTGATCACGTGCTGGAAGACATGGTGAAGTCGCTGGGGGCAAAAGTCATCCATATAGAAGCGCCGTTCGAGCCGGATGGCGGCGCCTATGAGGCCGTGCAGGAAGCGCAATCCGCACAGCCGCACGCGCATGGCAAGCATGATCATGGCAAACACGATCACGCCAAGCATGATCACGCCAAGCATGATCATAGCAAACACGAGCATGGACATGACCATGATCACAAGCACGATCATCATGATCATGGCCACAAGCCTGCGCATGGTGAGGCGGGCCACGTACACGATGCGTCCTGTGAACATGAACATCATGGTCATGCGGATCACGGGCACGACCATCACGATCACGGCGCTCATGGCCATAAACATGACCACAAGCATTAAGTCTCAAAAGTGAGCGATGGCAGCGCTCTGACGCTGATGGCCTGGCTTTCGCCGGCCTACCCGGTTGGCGCCTATGCCTATTCGCATGGTCTCGAATGGGCTGTCGAAGCAGGCGACATCAAAGACCGCGCCTCTCTTGTCGATTGGGTGGCAGGCATTCTGGTTCATGGCTCCGGCCATAACGATGCGGTTCTGTTCGTCAATGCCTTGCATGATGCACAGGCGGGCGGCGGGCGACTGCCTGTGCTGGCCGAACTAGCTGTCGCACTGGCTGCCTCGCGCGAGCGGCGTCTTGAGTCCTTGCAGCAAGGCGCAGCGTTCCTTGCAGCCACGCGCGCCGCCTGGCCGCATCCAGATATTGAACGCTTTGCAGAGGCAGTTGGCGGGAATACACCGTATTGTATCGTATTCGCTGCTGCGGCCGCGGCCCATGATATTCCATTACGGCCGACATTGGAGAGTTTTGTTTCTGCTTTTGCTTCCAATCTCGTTTCAGCTTGCGTGCGTTTGAATGTGATCGGACAGACTGACGGACAGAAGGCCATCGCCGAACTTACCACGGTGGCGCGAGCGGTCGCTGATCGCGCAGAACAATCTTCGCTTGACGAGCTTGGCGGATCAGCTTTTCGTGCCGATATAGCCGCCATGCGCCATGAAACTCAGAATTCGAGGTTGTTCCGCTCATGAATGCAGTCAGCAACAATAATGGTCCATTGCGCGTGGGCATAGGTGGTCCGGTGGGCGCCGGCAAGACGGCGCTGGTTGAGAATATCTGCAAAAGGCTGCGGGATACCTACGATCTCTGTGCCATCACCAATGATATTTATACGCAGGAGGACGCGCGGATTCTGACTGCAGCAGGCGCGCTGCCGCAAGAACGTATTCTAGGCGTTGAGACGGGTGGGTGCCCGCATACAGCCATTCGCGAGGATTGCTCCATCAATCTCCATGCGGTGGCGCAAATGCGGGCAAAATTTCCCTTGCTTGATCTCATCCTCATCGAATCGGGCGGTGATAATCTGGCGGCGACCTTCAGTCCGGAACTTGCCGACCTCACCATCTATGTGATCGATGTGGCTCAGGGCGAAAAGATACCGCGCAAGGGCGGGCCCGGCATTACCCGATCAGATTTGCTGGTGATCAACAAGATCGATCTTGCGCCAATGGTTGGCGCTGATCTCTCCATCATGGAAAGCGACACCAAGCGTCAGCGTGGCGACCGGCCCTTCGTTTTCACCAATATGCGAACGGGGCAGGGGCTTGATGTGGTCACTCGATTCATAATAGCGCGCGGCGGGCTCCCCGGCTGATGAATTTATCACCATGACGCCTGCGTTTGAATCTGTGCGTGCATTCGAACCTATCAAACGCTCATCATTTAAGCAGATGTTTGCCATTTATTTAGGCATAGAAGCTGGATGCGGTGCAGTGGGTTATAGCGCCATTGTGAGTTACAATCTTCAATAAAAACATATACTTGTCGAAATGTATCGGACTTGGCACACAGCTTGCTGAACAGTTAACGGCAATGAAGCCGCTAAATGAGGTTCGACATGAGTTTTGGGAAGATCAGCAGGCGCGGCGCATTGTCCGCAGTCTTGGGTGGCGCAATGATGCTGGGCGCCTCAATTCCTGCCTTCGCGCAGGAGACGATCAAGGTCGGAATTCTGCATTCACTTTCCGGAACAATGGCGATCAGCGAGACGACGCTGAAAGACGTTATGCTTATGCTTATCGAAGAGCAGAACAAAAAGGGTGGATTGCTCGGCAAGAAACTGGAAGCCGTGGTTGTCGATCCCGCTTCGAACTGGCCGCTGTTTGCTGAAAAGGCGCGCGAACTGATCGCTCAACAAAAAGTCGCCGCAGTGTTTGGCTGCTGGACCTCGGTGAGCCGGAAATCGGTGCTGCCCGTGTTCAAAGAACTCAACAGCATCCTCTTTTATCCAGTCCAATATGAAGGCGAGGAAAGCGAGCGCAACGTGTTTTACACTGGCGCTGCGCCCAATCAGCAGGCCATTCCTGCCGTTGACTATCTGATGAGCAAGGATGGCGGTGAAGTGAAGCGCTGGATTCTGGCGGGAACTGACTATGTTTATCCTCGCACGACCAACAAAATTCTCGAAGCCTATCTGAAAGCCAAGGGCGTTCCCGCAGAAGACATCATGATCAACTACACCCCCTTCGGACATTCCGATTGGCAGACGATCGTGGCCGACATCAAGAAGTTCGGTTCTGCTGGTAAGAAAACAGCTGTGGTATCGACCATCAATGGCGATGCCAACGTGCCTTTCTACAAAGAACTTGCTAACGCTGGCATCAAGGCGACGGACATACCAGTTGTCGCTTTCTCGGTGGGTGAAGAAGAACTGGCCGGCATCGATACGTCCAACCTTATTGGCCACCTTGCGGCCTGGAACTACTTCCAGTCAGTGAAGACGCCCGCCAATGACGCGTTCATCAAGCAATGGCAGACATTCACAAAGAACGCCAAGCGCGTGACCAATGATCCGATGGAAGCGCATGTGGTTGGCTTCAACATGTGGGTCAAGGCTGTCGAAAAGGCCGGTACTATTGACACGGACAAGGTGATTGACGCATTGCCGGGCACCGAGGCTCCGAACCTGACCGGTGGCATGTCCAAAATGCTCCCGAACCACCATATCACCAAGCCGGTCATGATCGGTGAAATCCGCAAGGATGGGCAGTTTGATGTGGTGTGGCAGACCAAGGGACTGGTTGCTGGTGACGCCTGGTCGAAATTCCTCGAAGGTTCAAAAGACCTCGAAGCCGACTGGGTTGGCAAGAAATGCGGCAACTTCAACACCGTCACCAATAAGTGCGGCAGCTGATTGATCTTCTGCGGATAGTCTAACTAGACTAGCGGCGCCGCCTGCCGCATTGGCAGGCGGCGTATTTATTCAAACTGGCCCAACTGTTTGTACCAAGGATGCTGAAATGTGGCCCTTCCTGAATGTCCAAGGCAAGATGCGCCACTTCGCTTTCATGTTAATTACACTTGTCACCATATGCATTGGACTGCCGGTTGGCGCAGCCGCAGCCGATATTTCAAAACAGGTATCCAGATTCGCAGAAGACAGCTTTTCTGAAACCCGCCTGGCTATTGAAGAAATTACGATATCTGGCGCAGATCATGCCGCTGATATATTAGATGCGCTGGGGTCCAGCCGGGTGTTTGTCGATCCCGCTACCAAGCTGGTTTATTATAAGTCTGCCGACGGTAAAACTTTTCTGGCAGCAACTGGAACGCCTGCGACAACGCCGGACAAGCTGGATAGCGTGCGCATCAACAACAGAATACGCGGCGATGTTCTGGCGGCAGTCGGATCGCTTACATTGCGTGCCAGTGATCCCATCCGGCGGATCAGTGCAGCGGAATCAATTTTCAAGACTCGCGATGAGGGATCGCTTGAAGCGCTGGAAGGCGCGATGAAGGTTGAAAAGGACGCAAAGGTCGCAACAAAGTTTGCCGAGGCCAGGGCAGCCATATTGCTGGCCCGAGAGTCCTCGTCCCGTCAGGATCGTATCGCAGCGATAGAGACACTTGCGGCGCGTCGCGATCCTGCCGCAGCAGCTGTTTTACGGGGCGTTCATGCCAGCGCAGATTCCGAAATCAAGATGATGGCGAATACCGCAATTCTTCGAATTGAAGAGCGGCAGCAATTGATCGGATATGTGCAGAACGTTTGGTATGGGCTGTCTTTGGGCTCAGTTCTTTTGCTGGCGGCTATTGGACTCGCCATCACCTTTGGTGTGATGGGCGTTATCAATATGGCCCATGGTGAAATGGTCATGATTGGCGCCTATACTACATTTGTGGTGCAGGAAGTGTTCCGTGCCTATGCCCCTGCCTATCTTGGCTGGTCGCTGCCGATCGCATTGCCCATGGCCTTTATTGTGACGGGTCTTGTCGGCATCGCCATTGAGCGTGGCGTTATTCGTTTTCTTTATGGCAGGCCGCTGGAAACCTTGCTGGCGACATGGGGTGTAAGTCTGATTCTTCAGCAAGCGGTCCGCACCATATTCGGGCCGACGAACCGGGAAGTAACTGCGCCCGGATATATGTCCGGGGCGTTTGATCTGATGGGATTGTCCATAACGTGGGGCCGTATGTGGATCATCTTTTTTACCCTTGCGCTTTTTGCCACCTTGTTGATCGCACTCAAGGCAACGCCATTGGGCTTGCAAATGAGGGCAGTGACACAAAACCGGCGCATGGCGAGTTCGATGGGCATTCGCACACCTTTCGTTGATGCGATGACTTTTGGTTTTGGTTCAGGTCTTGCCGGCCTGGCAGGGGTGGCCTTGTCTCAGATCGATAATGTTTCGCCCAATCTTGGTCAGACCTATATCATCGACAGTTTCATGGTTGTCGTCTTCGGCGGGGTTGGAAATCTTTGGGGTACTTTGGTTTCAGCCTTTGCGCTTGGTGTCGCCAACAAATTTCTCGAACCTGTGGCAGGGGCGGTTCTTGCCAAAATTTTCATTCTGGTTCTCTTGATCCTGTTTATCCAAAAACGTCCGCGTGGCCTTTTCGCACTCAAGGGAAGGGCTGTTGAAGCATGATTACGAAAGCCTTCTTCTCCAGGTTTGACCGGCTGGCGTTCTGGTTTGTCATCGTGATGATAGCGATAGCGATATTCGTGCCCCTATCGAATCTGCTATTGCCGACAACCTCGGTGTTTCATGTGCCAACCTATCTAGTGGCGTTGATGGGGAAGTATCTTTGCTATGCCATCCTTGCAATTTCGCTTGATCTGGTTTGGGGTTATTGCGGCATACTTTCGCTTGGCCATGGTGCGTTTTTCGCATTGGGCGGCTATGCGATGGGTATGTATCTGATGCGTCAAATCGGAACGCGTGGCGTCTATTCGCATCCGATTTTGCCTGATTTCATGGTGTTCCTGAACTGGAAAGAATTGCCATGGTTCTGGCATGGCTTTGATATGTTCTGGTTCACAGCCGTGATGATTCTGCTGGTGCCGGGACTACTGGCGTTTACCTTCGGGTGGTTTGCATTTCGATCACGGGTGACGGGGGTTTATCTCTCCATCATCACGCAAGCCATGACCTATGCCCTTTTGCTGGCCTTTTTCCGGAACGACATGGGCTTTGGCGGCAACAATGGCCTGACCGATTTCAAGGAAATTCTGGGCTTCAATATACAGGCGCAAGGCACACGTGCGGCGTTGTTCTTTCTGACCGCGCTATCCCTTATCATCGTATTCGTGATTTCGCGCTGGATGGTTTCGACAGCGTACGGTAAAGTGCTCATCGCAGTGCGCGATGCTGAAAGCCGCACACGCTTTCTTGGCTATCGCGTCGAGCATTTCAAATTGCTGGTTTTTACCGTATCTGCGGCGATGGCGGGTCTGGCTGGCGCCCTTTATGTGCCTCAGGTTGGCATTATCAATCCTTCTGAATTTTCGCCGGCAAATTCCATTGAGGCCGTCATATGGGTGGCAGTGGGTGGACGTGGCACCCTTGTGGGCGCAGCCATTGGCGCAGTCGCCGTGAATTTTCTCAAGAGCGTTTTTACGACGGGAGCGCTCGCACCCTACTGGTTGTTCGCGCTTGGCGGTTTGTTTGTCGTTGTGACGCTGCTGTTGCCGAGGGGCATACTGGGCGCCTTCAATGATCTCCTTGCGAAAATACGCAATCGAAAGAATGAATCCTCCGGCGTCTCCGGAAAGCTGCAGGCGGCGGAGTGAAAGATGACCAACAAGGAATCTCTCGTAACTCAAGCACTGCTCTACCTTGATGGCGTCAGCGTCAGCTTTGATGGATACAGGGCCATCAACAACCTGTCGCTCTATCTTGCGAAAGGTGAAATGCGGGCTGTCATTGGCCCGAATGGCGCGGGCAAGACCACGATGATGGATATTGTAACGGGCAAGACGCGGCCCGATACGGGCGATATTTTATTTGATAGCGGCCGCCACGACCTGACACAACTCGATGAAACCGCAATCGCAGAATTGGGGATTGGCCGCAAATTTCAAAAGCCGACGGTTTTCGAAATGCATAGCGTTGCGGACAATATCCTCCTTGCGCTCAAGGGGCCTCGCTCGCCGTTTGCCTCGTTGTTTGGCTGGCGCAATAATGTGGAGCGCGAGAAAATCGACGCGATCCTGGAAACTTGTGGGCTGGCTGCCTTGCGCGAACGGCCAGCCGGTGAAATCTCTCACGGTCAGAAGCAATGGCTCGAAATCGGAATGCTGCTGGCACAAGACCCAGCCATTCTGCTCGTCGATGAGCCGGTTGCCGGCATGACAGATGCGGAGACCGTGCAGACAGCTGATTTGTTGCGGGAAATCAACAAAACTCACTCTGTAGTTGTCGTCGAGCATGACATGGCTTTCGTAAAAGCGCTCGATTGCAAGGTCACGTGCTTGCATGAAGGATCGGTCCTCGCAGAAGGTACGCTTGACCAGGTGGCGGGCGATCAGCGGGTCATCGAAGTTTATCTCGGACGATAGCAGATCGGGCGATATATGTTGAAAGTTGAAAACATCGATCTCTCGTACGGCGCTGCGCAAGCGTTGCGCTCTGTGAGTTTGATGGCGCAGGCAGGGCAAGTCTCATGCGTCCTTGGCCGAAACGGCGTGGGCAAGACATCCTTGATGCGCGCAATTACCGGGCATCAGCCTATTGCCAACGGCCGCATCGAATTTGCGGGCAAGGATATCTCGCGCATGGCGCCCTATGAACGCGCCCGGCTTGGAATTGCCTTTGTGCCACAGGGGCGCGAGATTTTCCCGCTCCTGACGGTGAAAGAAAATCTTGAAACGGGATTTGCTCCACTTCCGCGTCGCGACCGTTATGTATCGGACGAAATTTTCGATCTGTTTCCGGTTCTGGCGAGCATGATGCATCGTCGCGGTGGTGATCTGTCAGGCGGTCAGCAGCAGCAATTGGCAATCGGTCGTGCGCTGGTGATGCGGCCGAAGCTTCTTGTTCTGGATGAGCCAACCGAAGGTATTCAGCCTTCAATCATAAAAGACATCGGCCGGGCCATTGACTACTTGCGGCGCAAGGGAGAGATGGCCATTCTGCTCGTAGAGCAATATTTCGATTTTGCCCGCGAACTGGCGGACAGCTTTGTCTTGCTGGAGCGGGGGGAAGTTGTGATGGCAGGCGGCAAGGCGGAACTGGCTGACGATGCTGTACGCAAGAGAATCGCAATCTGACCAAACCCTCTCGGCCATGGAGAGTTCGCTCGCCTGCGTACGCGCGCGGGGCTCCATTCTTGTGCAAGCCGGGCGAAGGGGAGAAAAGAGCGTGCGCGGCGACGTGCATGAAGCCGGCGCTTTGCGTGTACGGTTTCCCCGCGAGCATTTTTCTCGGCTCGATGCGACAATTGTCAACGTGGCGGGGGGCATGACCGGAGGCGATGAATTTGACCTGCGATTTGATGCAGGTGTTGGCGCGCAATTGTTTGTGTCGTCTGCAGCTGCCGAAAAGGTTTATCGCACGACGGGGCAAGCCACTCGTGTATCGGTCACGTTAAGCGCTGAAGCTGACGCTTCCTGCATCTGGCTGCCGCAGGAAACGATCATTTTTAACAAGGCCAATCTGGTGCGTACGCTTGAAGCTGACGTAGCCAGCACTGCGCGTTTTGTCGCCTGCGAAATGACCATTCTCGGCCGCGCCGCGATGGGAGAAACTGTCGACGACCTCGCCTGGCGCGAAAGGTGGCGCATCAGGCGCGATGGCCGGCTCGTGGTGGCTGAAGACACACGCATCGACGGCGACGCGCTGGCGCATCTGTCGCGCAAGTCAATGGGCGCGGGGACACACGCATTTGCCACGCTGGTCTATCTGGGTGTTGACGCTGCTTTCGCTTGCGAGAAAATGCGCGCGGCATTGCCTGGTCATGAATCTAGGTGCGAGGCTGGCGTTACGGAATACGATGATATTGTCATCGCGCGCTTCGCTGCGGCCGATGGGCAGAGTCTGCGGGGTTGCGTCATCGCATGCGTGAGTGCGATTGAAGGGCTGACGCTGCCGCGCGGCTGGTCTACGTGAAGAAAAGATATCGGAGGAATGCATGAATTTAACGCCTCGTGAAAAAGACAAGCTCCTCATATCTCTGGCCGCCATGGTGGCGCGTGGGCGCCTGCAACGCGGCGTAAAGCTTAATCATCCTGAATCGATCGCCCTGATAACTGACTTTGTCATGGAAGGCGCGCGCGACGGGCGGTCCGTCGCAGACCTGATGCAGGCTGCGGCAAAGGTTGTGACGCGGGATCAGGTGATGGATGGCATCGCAGAGATGATCCATGATGTGCAGGTGGAAGCGACATTCCCTGACGGCACCAAACTGGTGACCGTTCACGATCCTATCCGTTAAGGAGAAAGCTATGATTCCCGGCGAAATCATGACTCAGGTAGGCGAGATTATCCTCAACGAGGGGCGCGAGACGATTACCCTGCAGGTTTCCAACACGGGTAACAGGCCGATACAAGTCGGTTCGCATTATCATTTTTATGAAACGAATCCGGCGCTCTCATTTGAACGCGAAAAAGCGCGCGGTTTTCGCCTGGATATCGCCGCAGGAACTGCCGTGCGTTTTGAACCGGGACAAGCGCGGGAAGTTCGCCTCGTTGCATTGTCTGGTCTTCGCAAGGTCTATGGATTTCGTCAGGGCGTGATGGGCGCGCTTTAATCGCTAGGGAGTGTTGGATCATGGCGACTAAGATTTCACGTGCTGCTTATGCAGACATGTTCGGGCCGACGACCGGGGACCGTATCCGGCTTGCCGATACGCAGCTCATCATTGAGGTTGAGGAGGATTTCACGACTTACGGCGAAGAAGTGAAGTTTGGCGGCGGCAAGGTCATTCGTGACGGCATGGGGCAGGCGCAAACTACACGGGCGCAGGGCGCGGTCGATACAGTGATCACCAATGTCGTCATTCTCGATCACTGGGGCATTGTGAAAGCGGATATCGGTCTGAAAGACGGATATATTCACAAGATTGGCAAGGCTGGTAATCCGGATATCCAGCCGGGTGTCGATATCATCGTCGGGCCAGGTACCGAAGTCATCGCTGGCGAGGGCAAGATCATTACGGCCGGTGGTTTCGATACGCATATCCATTTCATCTGTCCGCAACAGATCGAGGAGGCGCTTATGTCGGGCGTTACATCGATGCTTGGCGGCGGCACTGGACCAGCGCACGGAACATTTGCAACCACGTGCACGCCTGGGCCCTGGCATATTGCGCGCATGATCGAGGCGGCTGATGCGTTTCCCATGAACCTGGGATTTGCTGGCAAGGGCAATGCATCGTTGCCTGATGCGTTGCTTGAGCAGGTCGTGGGTGGCGCGTGTGCGTTAAAGCTGCATGAAGACTGGGGTACGACACCCGCTGCGATTGACAATTGTCTCAGTGTTGCAGAAGCCACCGACATTCAGGTGATGATACACACCGATACGTTGAATGAATCCGGCTTTGTCGAAGATACGATTGCCGCCTTCAAGGGGCGTACTATCCACGCCTTCCATACTGAAGGCGCGGGCGGCGGTCATGCGCCAGATATCATCAAGGTGTGTGGATTGCCCAACGTGCTTCCATCTTCAACCAATCCGACGCGGCCCTTTACGATCAATACGCTGGACGAGCATCTGGATATGCTGATGGTGTGCCACCACCTCGATCCATCCATAGCTGAAGATCTTGCCTTTGCCGAAAGCCGTATCCGCAAGGAAACCATTGCAGCGGAAGATATCCTTCATGATATTGGCGCGCTGTCGATGATGTCTTCGGATTCCCAGGCGATGGGACGCGTTGGCGAGGTCATCATCCGCACATGGCAAACGGCCGACAAGATGAAACGCCAACGGGGCGAGTTGCGCGGCGACAGTTCACGAAACGACAACACGCGCGCCAAACGCTACGTTGCGAAATATACGATCAATCCCGCCATTGCACATGGGGTATCCCGGCACATCGGCTCGATTGAGCCGGGCAAGCTAGCGGATCTTGTTATGTGGTCGCCGGCCTTCTTCGGCGTCAAACCTGAATGCGTGATCAAGGGCGGGATGATCGCCGCCGCGCCGATGGGTGATCCCAACGCCTCCATTCCGACACCGCAACCGGTGCACTACAGGCCGATGTTTGGCGCTTATGGTCGTGCGGTGACGTCGACGTCGCTGACCTTTGTTTCACAAGCGTCGCTGGATGGCGGATTGGCGGGACGCCTCGGTGTTTCGAAAAAGCTGGTGGCTGTTGAGAATACGCGCGGGGGCATATCTAAAAAATCGATGATCAACAACGACGCTACACCAAACGTCGAAGTTGATCCCGAGACTTATACTGTCCGTGCTGATGGCGAATTGCTGGTCTGCGAACCGGCTTCCGAATTGCCGATGGCGCAGCGATATTTCATGTATTAGAATTCCCGGCATCTTTCTTGCCGGGGGAGCAATTCATGATTTTCGTTATCGCTACAGCGCGCATCAAGCCTGGATCTCTGGATGCCTGCCTTGCTGCCGCGCGTCCTTGCATCGCTGAGACCGTCAAGGAAAATGGCTGCATTTCCTACGATGTTCATGTCAGCATCACCGAGCCCGAAAAGATAGTCTTCGTCGAGCGATGGGAGAGCAAGGCGCATCTGGAAGCACACACCCAGACTGACCACTTCAAGCTGTGGCGCGCCAAAGGCGCCGAGTTTGTTGTAGGGCGCACCGTGGAGGTCATTACGCCTGCGGAAGTCGGCGGATTGTAAACTTCTGCGCGGTTGGGCGGCCGTTCAGGTCGTCACACCGTCATAAAATGCCTTCACCAGATCGTAGGCGCGGCGCGCTTCACTGAGCCTTTGTGTAATCTGCATGAAGCCATGGTGCACGCCCTCATGTACGTTCACGTCATAGCGAACGCCCGCTTCGTCCAGACGTTGGGCAAAACCGTAGGTATCGCAAAGCAGTGGATCCAGCCCGGCAGCGCAAAGGTAAAGCGGGGGCAGCCTCGCCAGCGTGGCTTCGGGCGCATGAATGGGGCTGACCAGCGGGTCGAAACGTAAATCGTCAGGACTGCTGCCACCCGGGGCATACCAGTCCATGAATTTTTCCATACCTACTTTGGCCAGCCCGTACCCGGCGCCGTAACGCAGATACGATGGCGTTTCGAAGTCTGCGCCATAAACGCCGTAAAACAGCATGCCGACATCGGCCGCGCGTTTGCCCTGGCGATTTTCATGCATGATTGTAGCAACCGCCAAATTGGCGCCCGCGCTGTCGCCTGCAATGCTTAGGGGCCCCTTGAAATCTGCCTGCGACAGCGATTGTGCAACCGTCCAGCGCCATGCGGCCACGCAATCCTCGAGCGGTGCGGGATAGGGATGTTCAGGCGTCAGGCGGTATTCCACCGAGAGGACACGCACTTTCAGCGTATTGGCGAGCGTTCGCGGAATGCGGGCGTGAGTGTCGATGGACCCGAATGCCCAGCCGCCGCCGTGAATGAACACAAGGCAACCAGGTTGCGCATCTGCCGGTGTCATGAGATCGCAGACGACGGCAGGGGCGCCATTGAGTCCGGGTACGGATATGCGTTCGAGCTTCGCCAGATCAGGCAGGTCGCTGTTCCAGCGTTTGGCGCGCAGGCCAAACACCTGGCGTTGTTCGGGGAGCGCCATCCTGGATTGATCGGGCAGCTTCTTGTCTTCTTCCAGAACATATTGCCAGACGGCTTCCATCTCTGCAGAGCGCCCCGTCTCCGGTGCGAGTAAACGATTGAGATCAATCTTCGACAACGGTGACTTGGTGGCAACGCTCATGTGAGTTTCACCTTGTGCTGGGCGACTGGTATCATGGAGCGTACTTTCTTCACACGCGCCGGGTCAATGCGGGCCGCAACATAGCCGACCCCGTCTGACGCTTTTGCGACAACATGTCCCCATGGGTCGGCAACAAGGGAATGGCCGTAAGTTGCGCGCACTTCATTGCCCTGAGTGTGGGTTCCGGTCTGCCCCGCCGCGCACATATAGGTTTCAGTTTCGATGGCGCGAGCGCGGATCAGCACTTCCCAGTGATCCTTGCCGGTCTGCAACGTAAAGGCGGAGGGTAGCGCGATGACTTCTGCTCCGCGCGCAACCAGCGCCTGAAATATTTCAGGGAAACGCAGATCGTAACAAATGGAACAGCCGATCGTTATGCCTTCGCAATCATAGGTTGCCACTGTGTTGCCCGGCTTGTAGGCCTTGCTCTCGCGATATTCCTGGCCATCGGGAGCAACAATGTCGAACATGTGAATCTTGCGATAGCGCGCGACTTCGTCGCCCTGGCGATTGAATGCGACTGTGGTGTTGCCGAGCCGATCCTCGCCATCGAGCTTTTCCAGTATGGAGCCGCCATGGATGAATACGCCGTGCTTTCTTGCGAGGTCGCGCGTCATGGTCCAGGCTGGTCCATCGGGCAGTTTTTCGGCGGCCGCCTGTTTGTCCTTCATTGAACCGCCCATGAAGTCGAAAACTTCAGGCAGGCAAATCCAGTCCGGTTTTTCCTCTTTGACAGCCTGCTCGATGAGCAATTTCGCTGAAGCCAGATTGGCGGCCTTGTCGCTGCCGGAATTCATCTGGATGAGGGCGACTTTCATGGGATGCTCCAGAGTGTCATCCCGCAAAATGCGAAGCATTTATGCGGGATTGCATTGATGATTACTTCATAAGGTCCCGGATCAGCTTCGCCGTCCGGGAAGACGGCAAAAGGCTAACTCACCGCTTCCATGCTCAGCGCAATGCCTTGTCCCACGCCGATGCACATGGTCGCCAATGCGCGCCTGACCTTGCGCTCATTCATTTCCATTGCCGCCGTCAATGCAATGCGCACGCCGGACATACCAAGCGGATGCCCGATTGCGATTGCGCCGCCGTTGGGGTTCACGTTTTCTGCATCGTCAGCAAGGCCGAGATTGCGGGTGCAGGCGAGGGCCTGTGCTGCAAAGGCTTCGTTGAATTCGAGTACATCGAAATCGCTGATCTTGAGGCCCTGCCGCGTCATCAGCTTCTGTGTCGCAGGAACCGGCCCGAAACCCATGATGCGTGGCGGAACACCGGCAGTCGCCAGGCCGGTGATCCGGGCAATCGGCGTCAACCCGTATTTTTCGACTGCCTTGCCCGATGCTATCAACATGGCAGCTGCGCCGTCATTGATCCCCGAAGAATTGCCAGCGGTGACACTGCCATCCTTGCGGAAAATGGTCTTCAATGCGCCGAGCTTTTCCACCGTCGTCTCGCGCGGGTGCTCGTCCTGGCTCACGGTGGTGACGTTACCCTTGCGGTCTTTCAATTCGACGCCAAAAATCTCCTTCGCCAGGCGACCGCTGGCGATGGCGCGTGCTGCGCGCGCTTGCGAGCGGAGGGCGAAGGCGTCTTGATCATCGCGGGAAATCTGTTGCTCCTGCGCGAGGTTTTCCGCAGTTTCGCCCATGGCGTCGACGCCATATTGGGCGCGCATCTTCGGATTGATGAAACGCCAGCCGAGCGTTGTGTCGAAGATTTCCGGATTGCGCGCGAAAGCCTCGGTTGCTTTGCCCATCACGAAAGGCGCACGTGACATGCTCTCGACGCCGCAGGCAATTGCGACATCGAGTTCGCCTGTTTTCACAGCGCGGGCCGCCGTGCCGACGGCATCAAGGCCGGAGCCGCAGAGGCGGTTCAGCGTCACGCCGGGGATTTCCAACGGCAGGCCGGCGAGTAGCAGCGCCATACGTGCGACATTGCGGTTGTCCTCGCCGGACTGGTTGGCGCAGCCGGCAAAAACTTCGTCAATGGCTTGCGCTGGAAGGCCGGGTGCGCGCGCCAGCATCGCCTTGATGGCTTCTGCGAGAAGATCGTCCGGCCGTAAGTTGGCGAGCGCGCCGCCATAGCGGCCGACTGGCGTGCGCGCACCCGCGCAAAGAAAAGCTTCCGACATGTAGATCTCCCCGGTTTTCAATTGGCTGAATCACTAGCCTTGAGCCATGAAGCGCGCAAGCTCGTCCCTTTCAGCTTGAGTGAGCCGCAGCCCCAGTTTGCTGCGCCGCCACAGGACATCCTCAGCGGAGCGCGCCCATTCGCGCTGCATCAGCCAGCGCACTTCGCGCTCGTAAAGGCCTGCGCCGAAATGCTGGCCGAGCGCAGAGATATCTTTTGCGCCCGCCAGAACTTCGCTGGCCAGCGCGCCATAACTGCGTACGAGGCGGTGCAGGATTTGCGACGTCAGCCATGGGTATTCGGCGCGCAATTGCAGGAATGATTGCTGTTGCCCGCCTCGGGGCAAATTACCGCCTGGCAGTGGCGTGGTTCCTGACCAGGACGCGCGCGGCATCTGGGGAAAAACGGGTGCAAGCTTGTCCAGCGCTGCCTCTGCCAGGGTCCGGTAGGTTGTAATTTTTCCACCAAACACATTGAGCAATGGTGGGGTGCCGACAGCGAATTGCAAGACATATTCCCGCGTGGCGTCCTTGGCTGCGCTGGCGCCGTCGTTAAAGAGGGCGCGGATTCCGCAATAGCTCCAGATGACATCAGTCCGGGATGGCGGTCTGGCAAAATAGCCGCTGATCGCGTTCAGGAGATAAGTGATTTCGTCCTCGCTCACACAGGCGTGTGCAGGGTCGCCTGCGAAATCGCGGTCTGTGGTGCCTATCAATGTGAAGTCGTCTTCATAGGGGATGGCAAAGACAATGCGGCCGTCGCTGTTTTGAAAAATATAGGCGCGGTCGTGGGTCCAGAGCTTGGGTACAATGATGTGGCTTCCCTGAACCAGCCGTACATGTTTCGATGATCCCGCCCCCAATATGTTGCTAGTGACATCGTCTGCCCAGGGGCCGCTGGCGTTTACGAGCGCGCGGGATGTTAGTGTTCGCGGTAATCCCCCTTCTGGCGCAATATCGACAGCCCATTGATCGTGTGCGCGGCGGGCAGACACAGCCTTCGTGCGCACCATGATTTCGGCGCCGTTTGCGGCTGCATCCATTGCGTTGAGAACAACAAGGCGTGCGTCGTCAACCCAGCAATCGGAATATTCAAAGCCGCGGGTAAAACCCGGCTTCAAGTCAGCGCCTGCAAAATGTTCACGCAGATCCAGCGCTTGTGTATCAGGCAGTATTTTTCGCCCGCCCAGATGATCATACATGAATAGTCCGAGGCGCAGCATCCAGGCCGGTCGCATTCCCTGCATCTGCGGCAGCACAAATCGAAGCGGCCAGACGATGTGTGGCGCAAGACCCAGAAGTACTTCGCGCTCTTTCAAAGCTTCATGCACCAGCCTGAAGGCGTAATGTTCGAGATAACGCAGTCCGCCGTGTATGAGTTTTGTCGAGGCTGACGAAGTACCTTGTGCGAGATCACCCATTTCCAGGACTGCGACTTTCAGGCCACGCCCGGCGGCATCGCGCGCAATCCCGCATCCGTTAATTCCGCCGCCGATTATGATGATGTCGTATTGAGCGGGCTGAGTCTGCATGCCTCTCTTATATCGATTCGTGAGACAGCCGACAGGATCACTGCTGCCGGTCATGGAAAAAATCTAGGCAGCGGCGCTGCTTTGCATGGAAGCGCCACGATAGCTCAGGGCCTCGGCAAGATGAATACGTCCCACCCGTTCTGTGCCATCAAGGTCGGCCAATGTGCGGGCGAGCTTCAGCACCCGGTGGAATCCGCGCGCTGATAGACGCATGCGTTCGGCGGCGCCGCGCACAAGCGTAAGTGCAGGGCCATCGAGTTTTGTTATGGTTTCAATGACATTGGCGGGGGCGGCGGCATTGGTGCCGACATGCGGCAGCCCCAGAGCCGCGTAGCGCTCCTGCTGGATTCTGCGCGCGGCGGCCACACGTACGGCGACTTCAGCCGAGCCTTCCTCCGGTGGCGGCAATATCAGGTCTGCAGCAGACACGGCCGGCACTTCAATGGACAGATCGAACCGGTCGAGAAGGGGTCCTGACAGTTTGGCTTGATAAGATGCGATGCAGCGTTCATTCGGCATGCGTTTGCAGGCAAATCCGGGTTCGGTTGCATGACCGCAGCGGCAGGGGTTCATTGCGGCGACGACCTGAAAACGGGCAGGATAAACAACGCGATGAGTGGCGCGGGAGATTGCGACTTCGTCCGTCTCTATGGGTTGACGGAGCGAATCCAGCACCTGCGCGTGAAATTCCGGCAATTCATCAAGAAACAGAACTCCGTGATGCGCCAGCGAGACTTCGCCAGGTTTGGCTTTGATGCCGCCGCCGACAAGAGCCGCCATTGACGCTGAATGATGTGGCGCGCGAAACGGGCGGCGGTCGGTCAGTTCGCCGCCGGCCAACATGCCGGCCACCGAATGAATCATGGAGACTTCGAGCAATTCCTTGGGCGTCAACGGCGGCAGAATTGATGGCAGGCGCTGGGCCAGCATGCTTTTGCCGGAGCCGGGCGGGCCGTTCATCAAGAGGAGATGGCCGCCGGTAGCGGCAATCTCCAACGCGCGCTTGGCGCTTTCCTGTCCCTTGTGTCAAAGCCATTTAAGAATGGCTCACGCGGGGCAAATTAGAAATGTCTCACTCCTGGTCTTTGGCGCAATGTTTCGTGAATTCAGGGCAAATGGCTTGACTGCAAGAGTCAAAAGCCATTTGCCCTGACTTCACCCGCTGGGTCGCTCGATGTGAGCCGCAAACATATGATTTTGCTGACCCGTGCGGCGGGGAGCCGCTTTGCTTCGGGCTTGTTCGCGCCCTGCTTGCCGTGCCGCGATATAGTCCAGTGCTGCGCCAAGCTGCTTGTTCTCGACAATCGCAGCCCGGTTCACCGATCGCAGCTTGTCAAACGTCCGGTACGGCAGGCTGACGCCCGGGCAATAAATAAGAACATTAAGTGAACAAAAAGTCAGTGGCGTTGCGCCTCTCAAGGCGTTTAATTGACTGGATTTATTTTGGGAGGCAGCGGTGGGCATGATTTCGTTGAAGGCGGCGGACGGGCACGAACTGGCGGCAGTGTTGCACTTGCCGGAGGGCAAACCACGTGGCGGGCTGGTGATCATTCAGGACACTTACGGCATCGGCGATTATATTCGCTCCGTTGCGGCGGACTATGCAGCGCTGGGCTATGCCTCAATCGTCCCCGCGCTGTATGACCGGCAGGTGCGGGGTGCAAATTATCCACGTACGCCAGAGGGAATGGCGGAATCGCAGATTGTGCGCGGGCGCGTGGTCTGGCCCGACATCTTGATGGACGTTGAAGCGGCGCGCGCGCGCGTGACTGAATACGGCAAGGTTGGCATTGTTGGCTTCTGCTTCGGCGGCTCGGTGGTTTGGTATGCGGCTCAAAGACTGCCGTTTGCCGCGGCGTCTTCATATTATGGTCGCGATGTGCCTCACTGGCTGGACATAAAGCCTCTGTGCCCAACCATCTGCCATTTTGGCGCGAAGGACCCGATGATTCCGCTCGAAGGCGTTGAAAAGATCAACCCGGCGTTTCCCGAAGTGCCTGTCTATGTTTATCCCGCCGGGCACGGGTTTGATAACCCCGCTACGGGAACTGATGCTGAGGTGATTGCGCTGGCGCGGGCCAGGACGCTGGAGTTGTTCCGAACGAAAATCGACTGAGTGCGGGAGGCGATGTGCGAAGACGATTGAAAGTGTTTGCAGCTGTTATTTGGTTTTGCTTTGGCGCTGCACTTGCGCAAGATCGCCCGTGCGGTCTATCGCCGTCGGATTGGTGCGCTTCGCCTGTTGGCGATCCGTGCGGACGGCACAAGACAAAAGCGGTGTGCATCGCGGACAATGCCTGTCATGGCATGCGCTATCGCGGTGAATCCGTGATTGCCTGCATGTTTGATGCGCGCGGATTTGCGAGCAATTGCCCGGCTGTGGGATGCGTGAGGGCGCCGGGGCGGTAGAAGACGAGATCGTAGATTATTGCGGAACACAGAAATTCAGGACATGGGCGGCAAATCTAGCGCCATGTATTCCAGAGGCGCGCGCCGAGAATCGTAAATGCGCAAAATCCAGATATCGGCGCCATCGATATAATAGGGCAGAACGTAATTATATTTGGGCTCGATGGCGATACGCAAATCTTTACGGTGAGTAGGGCGGCCATAGTGAGGGAAAGTTTCTATGTGCGCGAAAATGATCTTGAGCGCGTTGAGAACGTTTTTCAGCCCAGCGGGTTCTTTTCAGACAGCCACGCGTCGAGTCCAGCAAGATCTTCAAATGCTGCTTCAGAGAAAAGTAATGCCATCAGTTTTTATTTCTTTGGACCAATATCGGGCTTGGGGACAGGCGGCTTCTTGCCAGAGGCCGCCCATAAATCCATCCATGCGAAAACCTGTTCCCTGGAATGGCCGATGCCGCTTTGGGTCGACTTCAATGCATCGTCTATTTCACGTGCGTATTCAGCCTGACTGCGGACATAGGTAGCCACAGCTTCATTGATGATGAACGAGCGGGAGCGTCTTGTCGCGCGGGCGAGATTGTCCACCTGCTGGCGGATTTCGGGTGGCAGGCGAACAGATAGATTTTCTGCTTTTACAGTCATGGTGGCGTACTCACAATCTGATTCGAATGTAATCATTGTGATTACATTGTCAAATCCGTGGTGTGCGCGCGATTGGGAGGAAGCTCGGCTCTGTCTGGAGACGTTCTCATCCCTTCCATGTGCGAATTTGCACGGATTTTCGGCATCTCTACGCACATATTGGCGCTCGAAATCCGCAATATGTGAAGGATGACCCCATGCTGCCGAACCTGCCGGAAAATGTCGAAGACCAGCTGCAACGGCTGTTAAAACGCGTCAATGAGCTTGAACAGAAGAATGCCGAGAGAGAAATACTGTGCCGGCAGCTCCTTCCTGCCGTACAGTTTCTGGCGATCTTCCTGGCGCTCGCAAGCGCGGGATTTTTAGTCGCCAATCTGAGTATTCCTGCAAGCTATGCGCATGTTTCAGGAATGCTTCAAGGCGCGATATTTGCGTCGCTCATGTCAAGTCTAACGCTTTCCATGTTGGCGCAAGTCATCCGCAGTCTTTCGGGACAAACGCGAGCAGCGGTGAATACGGATTTGCGCGCAGCTACGGGCCGTCAGATCTGAGATCATGCGAAATCCAAATTGAAGGAATCACGGTTATGATACCAAGGGTGATTTGCACCTACCCACATGCGCCCATTCGCGCAATCCGATTGATTTGATGGCGTCGGGAATCGCCACGAGTTTGTTCCAGGCCTCGCACATCGCCTCGATGATGGCGTCGTAGCTTTCGAAGACGCGGTTCGAGAGC
>CAMDKB010000001.1 GCA_945901195.1 Rhizobium sp. Q54 | reverse complement strand
GAAATTCAGGTCGATGCGGACATGGCAGGCGCCAAACGCGGCCCCCGCCAGGCCCTCCGGGAGCCGACAGGCGCTTGCAACGCGCCCGAACCAGCAAAAACGCGCAGCGGGTCCAAGTCTTTGAATCCAGTCCGACAGGCTGCTAGTCGTTGAACAAATCACCCTCCGGTAAACCCGGGGCGGTTCAATATCTATGGCTCCAATTATTTCCACTACATCCGCGACCCCTGGATGGGCCTGAACGAATTCTACTGGGATATCGACTTCATCCCGGAAAATGCCGAATGGAATACCGAAAAGGCCGAAGCCAATGAAGAATCCCTGTTCCAATGGGCGACATCCCCGCCACCGGAGGATTTCCTGAAAAATTATGAGGCCGGAGCAGCGCGCACGGGCTGAGACACCATGCACGGTCAAGTTTTCGCGAACAGACATGAAATCCGCGAGACATTAGCGGATTTTGCGTTAGGCTGGGCCGTCCACCATCAAAGTTGGAGCCTGTCATGTTCATCTCAAAGCCACGGTTTTCGCGCCGCACCAAGGTGGCGCTCCCGCTTTTGGCACTTGGCCTCATTATCTCCGGCCCTGCCCTCGCAGACCGCATCGACGGCAAATGGTGCAGCCCGGACGGCAAGCATGTGGAGATCCTGGGCCCGCAGATCACAACACCAGCTGGGGCAAAAATGGCCGGGCAATACGGTCGCCACTCCTTTTCCTACACCGCGCAATCACCAGAACCCGAAAGCGGTTCAACAATCTACATGGTTCTTCTGAACGAAGAGACCATGGAAGTGCGCTCAGGCAATCCCGTCGCCAAAGCCATTGTCTGGAAGCGCTGCCAGAATATCAGCTGATATTTTTTACAATGCGGCGATCCAGCGCTGCCGGTCCGATAATTGTCAGCGCAGGTCCTTTTACCCCGGCATTGGCTACGATGCCCGGCAATGTCGTCAGCGTGCCCGCAAAGTGTCTTTCATCCGGTTGGCTCGCCCGTTCGACCATAACGGCGGGCATATCTGCGGACAGGCCCTCTCGCACAAGCCTCGCACAGAACTCTGGCAGTGTTCGCACGCCCATATAAACAATGGTCGTCGCCAACGGGTCGGCCAGCGCCCTCCAGTTGAGATCGTCCGGGATCAAACCGCCCCGTGCATGGGCAGTGACAAATTGCAGCCGCCGCGCCAGATTCCGTTCGGTCAGAGAAATCCCGAGCGAAGCCGCAGCTGCCGAAGCAGCAGTGACGCCCGGAACGACGCTGACCGGGATCCCCACTGCCTCCAGCGCGGCGATTTCTTCATTCGCACGGCCAAAAACCATGGGATCCCCACCCTTCAGCCGCACGACATATTTCCCTTCGCGGGCCAGCGAGATCATGAGATCGCAGATGTCCTCCTGAGTGCATGACGGCTTGAAACCGCGTTTGCCGACGGAAATCTTGTCAGATTCCCGGCGCGCAAGATCAAGCACCTGCTGCGAGACGAGATCATCGAACAGCACCACGTCTGCCGATTGCAAGGCCCGTACGGCGCGCAATGTGAGCAACTCTGGATCGCCCGGACCTGCACCTACCAGCATCACTATTCCCGTTTTCGCGCTCGCTGCGGGCTCCCTGTCTACGCCTTCCACGAGCGACGCAAAGTCGTGATCGGCCGGGACTCGCCCCGGTTCAGCGAGAGCCAGGCGGGTAAATTTCTCCCAAATCTTTCTGCGCGCATGAATATCAAGCCCCAGTGAGGTGACCCTGGGTCGCCAGGCCTTGGCCGCCGATGCCCAATTTCGCAAACCGTCCGGTAATAGAGTCTCGAGACGTGCACGGATGCTCTGGGCAAAAACAGGCGCCCCGCCATCTGTGGAAATTCCGATCACCAGAGGTGATCGCTCGACAATCGAGCCAAATTGAAAACTGGACCACTGAGGTTTGTCGATAATGTTCAAATGCGCCCCGGCGACGGCGGCTGCCTGTTGCAACGCGATCGCTTCATCTTCTTCTTCCGCCTCCGCGATGACCAGCACGGCCTTCGCGAAATCATTGGCAGACCAATGTCTTTCGAAGACGCACACGTTCGAGGCTTGGGAAGCAACTGCAAGAATTTGCGCATCGGGCGTGGCGCCATAGACATCCACCTGCGCGCCTGTAGCGGCAAGCAGCTCCACTTTCCAGGCCGCCGCGCGGCTGCTGCCTGCAATTGCAACGCGCTGTCCGGAGAGTTTGTAAAACAAAGGAAGTACACTGAGTTTTAGCAAACGCGCTTGCGATATTGGAGCGGGACCGCGGGACTTTAGCGGCGTCAGGCGAGATGCATCTGCCACTCCATCTTCATCGTTCACAGTCATACTCTCATTCGATCCAAAAGGCATATCGCCATCATATATTTGCACGTATCAAAGCCGCCGCTCAAGCTGTGACTTCACAACGACACCGAACAGGGGCGCACGCGGTGACGTTTAGGCAACCTGCACGACCTGTTACCAGATCGTTAACAAAATTAACCACATTCGCATGTAATATAGTAAACACAGACATATTTCGTTAACAAACTATTGCTGTGTACATCAATGTAAGTAGAATGAAAGGTGGGATAGAACAAGTGGTGTGGGACAATGTGGGACATAAGAAAGTCAGGCGGGTTCCATGAACCCGCAGACGCTGGATTTGTATCTTCAACGACGGGAAACACGGGAGCCATACGATCAGGCTTAATCACTTCGGCAATAGCAGACTCTATAATACCGCCAAGTGATGGCGATCAGCTCCCTGCGAGCCTGACGTTTCCATTCTCGAAATTCACCGAGCTGGAAATACAGCTCGACCCGGACCAAAAAGCACTTTGGTGCCTTATGGCGCCCAAGGGTCCACCGAGCTTCACCCCGTCGATGGTGCGAGAACTCAATGCGCTCCACAAATCAATTCACGATTTTTATTCGGACAGCTCCACCATTGCACCCATAAACTATTATGTGATGGGTTCGAAGATCCCGGCCATCTATAATATGGGCGGCGACCTGGCCTTCATGATTGACGCAATAAGAAACAAGGACCGGGAGGCCTTACGAGCCTATGCATTCGGATGTGTAGAAGCAGTACACAACATATGGCACGGCTTTAATTTACCGATAATGTCCATTTGTCTGGTTGAAGGAGATGCACTTGGAGGAGGTCTCGAAGGCGTCATATGTTTCAACCTGATCGTTGCTGAACGCGGCTCAAAAATGGGTATGCCGGAAATTCTGTTCGGCTCTTTTCCCGGGATGGGAGCCTATAGCTTCCTGAGCAGGCGATTGAGCATAACTGCCGCGGAGAAAATGATCCGGAGTGGCAATATTTACAAAGCCGAAGATCTCTACGAAATGGGGATCGTAGACATTTTAGCTGATCCCGGTGAAGGACGCGCCGTTATCCAGAAATATATTCATCAAAATGCACGTCGGCACAGGCTCAATATCGCCATGCTCAATGCCAGACGGCGCGCCTCACCATTGGAGCTCAAGGAACTCCAGGATATCACCGACATCTGGGTCCAAACGACGCTCGATCTTGAAGAACCGGACCTCCGCCGCATGGAGCTTCTCGGGAAGGCACAAATGAAAAGACTCGCCAACTAGATCGAGAAATCCATTTCAGATATCTACTCAGGCGGCCCGCGAATTTTTTGGATCATACGGCTCGCGTGCCGCAGTTTCTTTCTCTGACCGAATGTTTTCAACGTTCAAGAGCATTTTTTGCAGTTCTAGCACCGCAAATTCGAACTCCCGTGAGAACTCCCGCAGATAAACTTCTCCATTCTCGTTTAGTTCGGCGGACGAAACCTGGCGCCAGGTCTGACACATTTTGAACACCTGCTGCGCCCCAACATTGGCCGCCCCGCTCCTGAGGGCATGAACCTGATCGGCAAAATGAGCAGCATTACCGGTAGCCACCGCTTGCACTAATTCGAGCATAACCTTGTTGCCATCGGCTGCAAATTGCAAAACTATGTCTAGCGCAAATTCCTTGCCACCCAGTTCTATAAGATCATTGACAGCGTGCATATCAATGAAATCAATTTGCGACATTGGCGCTGCTGCTTCAACCCTCGTACTTTCACCCACTGACAAATTGACGATTGGATTAGCATCAGTGATTCTGGAAACTGCCCCCAGAAGAACTTGCGGCTCAATAGGCTTCAACAGGCACTCCACCATGCCCGCCTCGAGACATTGCTTCCGGGTCTCGGCCGTTGCATCGGCGGTAAGCGCTACGATTGGAACACAATCAGATCCGGCCGTGGTGAACCGATAAAGCTTTGCTGCCTCCACGCCACTCAAAACGGGCATATTCACATCAAGAAAGGCGATATCGAAGGCAAATTCTTGCATAGTGGCAAGTGCGGTTTGTCCGTTATCCACCACCGTAACGCGATGGCCAGCCCTCTCCAGAATTTTCGTGATCACCTTTTGATTTGTCTTGTTGTCATCTGCCAAAAGAATACGCCGAGGAATGATGCTCTCCAGAGAGTTCTCACTTTCCAGAACGCTGTCATGGTTCGAACGCGGGCCGGAGGCGATGACGAGCGCATTCTCGATCGACGCCATTTCCAAGGGGCGCACCAGGACTGTCGAAGCATATTGCCGGATAATTCCAGTGTCGAGCGATTCGGTGTTGTCAGCTACAATAATCAGTTTGGGCATAGCGGCTTTCTTGTCGTTAGAAAGCTGACTGACGATCAATTCGATATCAGACCCCACGTCTCGAAAGTCCACAAAAGTGACGAGATCGTGACTTTTCGCACCGCGCATCTCTGCAATCTTGTCACAACATTCACTGAGCGTGCCGACAGTAACTGCATCAATTCCTGCTTCCTCGATCTTTGAGTGAAGCTTCATATCTGTTGACAACAGAATGACATCGTGAAGTTTTCGATCTTGCAATTTCACGTTGGCCGAAGATGCAAATGTCACATCGAACCAGAATACGCTGCCTTTTCCGACAGAACTGGTGACAGCCACAGAGCCATCAATATCTTCGATCATCTGCTTGACGGTAGCCAGCCCCAGCCCTGTCCCGCCGAATTTGTTCACGATCGTCTCATCAGCTTGCGTAAACCGTTCGAATATCCTCGATTGTGCTTCCGGTGAAATTCCTATGCCCGAATCGCTCACTTCAAATCTCAGGGTGTGCGAATGTTCTGTATTTGAGACATGCAACACACTGATTGTGACGAATCCACGTTCAGTGAATTTGACCGCATTGCTGGCCAAATTGATTATTGAATCTTCAATATGTTTCAATGACGCCATTACAAATCGCGGAACATCGTTCTGAATGTGCAAAGAAATGTGAATTCCTTTGGCTCTCGCCGGGACCTTTAAAAGATCATATGTCCGATGCATCAATCGATATATATCGACATCCTGTAATTGTTTTGGCATTTTCCCGACTTCAAGTCTGGAAAGATCAAGAATTGAATTTATCAGTGCAAGAAGTGAATTGCCTGCTTGAGAGATCGTCTCGTTCATATCTGTTTGTTCAATGTTCAATCCGGTTTGGCGTAATACATCGCTCAATCCAATGATTGCAGTCAACGGGGTTCTAAGTTCGTGACTGATGCTCGCCAAAAACAGGCTTTTTGCACGATTTGCAGATTCGGCCTGATCACGTGCTTCCGACAACTTGTGAATAAGGACTGACACATACGCAGGAAGAATGATCAATCCGATCATGAGACCGGTCGTGAGAGCGGGATAAGCAGACCAAAACTCGGTGGTGGCGACGACGGCGCCAAATTCGGCAAGCGAAACCACAGTCGCAAGCAATAGATATTTGCGCCCAAATCGAAAGCCGTTTCCAAAAATGGTCCAAAGAATAAATGGATAAAGCAGCGCCGTTGCATGATCCCCAACATGCATGACGTAGCAAATCATGCTTAGATCCATGATCATCGCCAGCAAACGCCTTGGTATCGACACGCCAGGACGATGCAAGATATGCAAGAATAAGGCGATGGAAGCCAGATTGTAGGCTACGAACAGTACAAGCGTTTGCGCTAGGACATGTTCAGCTTCCTTGACTTCAAGATAACTGGCGACAGCGAAGTACGTCAGAACAACAATGTTGTTGACCAGACGGTTCAGTGTCATTTCATGTTCGGAATCCGGACGATTTCTGAGGCGATTGCGTATTCGCGAAAAGACGCCGGTGCTGGCGACTACGGTAGGCTCCTGATTTATTCCGGTGGCCGTTTGCATTGTCTTCTCTCTCATACCGATTTTGACAACCTTGAGATATTCCCGAACGCTTCGATAAATCCGTCGTTGCTGATAGGCCTGCCGAAATAATATCCCTGTGCCTGATCGCAGCCTTCTGCCTGAAGACGCGCGAATAGTTCGGCTGTTTCCACACCTTCGGCGAGCACTTTCAGGTTCAGACTACGACCCAAGGTGATGATGGCCCGGACAATTGCCGCATCACTGAGATCTGTGGCAAGATTCTTGATGAAACTCTGATCGATCTTCAATCTGCTGACGGGAAGTTTTTTCACGTAACTCAACGATGAATAACCCGTCCCGAAATCGTCTATGGATATTCCGATTCCCAGATTAACAAGGTGCTGCATGTCTGCAATCACTGTGTCTATACTGCTCATGACTATACCTTCGGTCAGCTCGATGTCGAGCAACCTCGGCTCAAGGCCGGTGCTGGCAAGCACGCGTGCGACATGAAGGGGAACAGTGCGCCGCCGGAATTGTATCGGCGACATGTTCACGCTCACACATATATTTTCGAGCCCGAACCGCTGCCATCCCTTTGCGTCTTCACAAGCCTTTTGAAGGACCCATTCATTGATCGGAACGATCAGGCCGTTTTCTTCTGCGTGGGGAAGAAACATATTTGGCCCGATTAATCCGTGCTCTGGATCTTGCCAGCGTAACAGGGCTTCTGCGCCAATCAACTTGCCGCTGGCGACGTCTACCTGCGGTTGATAGTGGAGTATGAATTCGCCATTTTCGAAAGCTCTCTGCAGGCGCTTGTCAAGAACTACAAGCTGCCGTGCCCGTAAGGTCATATCCGAAGCATAGAAGCAAAAGTGACTGCCTTTTTCGGCCTTCGCCCGGTACATGGCGAGATCAGAATTCCTCAGCAACGATTCGGCGTCGGCCCCATCGGCAGGGTGAATCGCGATGCCGATTGAAGCTGTGATTGAAAGTGGAATATCTTCAAGGTCTGCGCTTTGTTCGACAATCGAAAGTAGCCTGATTGCAAATTCAGCTGCATCCTGCGTATCGGACACATCCGATTGCAAGACAGCGAATTCGTCGCCCCCTACGCGCGCGAGCGTATCACAATCGCGCATGGACGATTGAAGACGCTTCGAAATGGCCTCGATGAACCGATCTCCTGCAGCATGTCCAAGAAGATCATTGATCGCCTTAAACCCATCAAAATCGATCGTATGCAATGCAAACAATTGATCCCCACGTCTGGCGCGCGCCACCAACTTGCGCATTCTTTCATTCAAAAGAACGCGATTGGGCAGACCCGTCAACTGATCGTGATGCGCCTGATGTCGCAAATGGGCTTCCATGCGCTTTCGGGCGGATATATCGAGTGAACTTGTAAGAACACCCGAGATAGCCTCATTATTTGATTTCAAGGGTGATTTGGTCGTCAGAAACACCCGTGTGGCGCCATTGACGTCCAACAAGTCCTCTTCAAACGAAGGCAACGCCTTGCCGGTTTCAAATACAATCTTGTCGAGAGCTGCGTCGCGCGCGCTTCGCTCCTGGCCATGAACTGCTTCCGAATGATTGCCAATTATCGTCGCTGCATCCACACCGTCAAAAGCGGCCTGATAAGCGTTTACGAAAAGGAGCTTCCCATCCTTGTCCGTGGCGCGGATCATGGCGGGAACCGTATCGATAACCTGAGCCAGACGTTCACTGGAGTCGCGCAACGCAAGTTCATGCGTACGTTCAGAATTCACCAGCTCCTGCTCAAGCATGTTGGCGCGGTCTGCCAGCAACAGTTGATGTTTATGAAGCTTCAGGAGATTGCGCGCGCGCGTGACAAACTCATGATGATCGACCGGAGAGTGCAGAAAGTCAGTCGCGCCGGCCTCCAGCGCACAAAGCCGGAATATCCGTTCCTGATAAACAGTGATCACGATCACCGGAACTTCTTCGCAATGTGACAGAAGCCTGAAACGGCTGATGAACTCCGCGCCATCGAAATTAGGCATCTTGTAATCGGTAATAACCAGATCCGGGGTATTGTCCTTGAGCCATTCCAGGGCGCTCAAGGGCTCCCCAAATGTGCGCACGGTAATGTCAGCCTCTATGGAGGCCGCAAGCTTTGCAAAAATATTCCGGTTGCTGACCCGGTCGTCTACGATGACGATCAGCGGCATTCTTTTCCCTTAACTTATCGGGCGCCGTGTCACATCGCAGTAACCGGCCTGATTGACCTTGCTGCTGACGCATTCAACGGGTCCGGCGACAAGACCACTCTCGGGGGAAAGTATCCTGCAAGAAGATTAAAAAAGCGGATATCGCGCGCTGAAAAAATGCAGGTCAGAATGGCTAGAGGCCGGAAATTCCAAATTTCTCTCTGACGCTCGGTAAGGGGTGCAGGCCTTGGCCCCCAGTCCAGGGGCAACCCTTCCAGTAGTCGGATATTTTGAATTGGGTTGGGGATCGCCGGATTCGAGCCGATGACAGACGCGGCGCCGGGCGCTACCAAGATTACGCTTCTGGAGGCATCAATGACCGATTCGCACGCTTCGCCCCGCGCCCGCCTTGCTGACATTATATTTGCGCGCTCCTTTGGTCGCGCCAAGGTCATGCTGGCTTCAGGCCGGGAGAGCGATTTCTACTTCGATATGAAACCCACCATGCTGGACCCCGAAGGGGCCAGCTTGATCGCCCAGGAATTGTTCGACGCGCTCAAGGATAGCGGGGTGGAATATGTGGGCGGCCTCGAAATGGGCGCGGTACCGATTACCGGCGGCCTGTGTCAGTTGAGCTTCGAGCGCGGCAGGCCCTTCAGGGGGTTCTTCGTGCGCAAACAGGCCAAAGGCCACGGAGCCAAAAAGCTGGTGGAAGGTCTGACCCGTACTGAAACACTGGCCGGAAAAAAGGTCGTGATCCTCGAGGATGTGACGACGACAGGCGAAAGCGCCTGGAAGGCGATCGAGGCGATACGGGAAACCGGCGCAGACGTGGATATGGTGATTTCCATAGTCGATCGCGATGAAGGCGCCGTTGGATTTTTCGCCAGCAAGGGCATGTATTTCCGTGCGCTGTTCAACGCTGCCGAGTTCTTGAAGCGATAAACACGGAATTTTCGCCCAAAAGAGGCGTGTTCCTAACCAAATCGTAAGCGCATCATCCGAATGTCCCGGTGGCTTGCGGCTCAGCGCCATGCCAGAACGCGGCGCGAAGCCGTCAGTTCAAATTCCCGGAGCCCCGTATGAATCTCAACGCTGTATCTATCGGTAAGAATGCCCCCCATGATGTGAATGTCATCATTGAGGCGCCAATCGGCGGCGAACCCATCAAATATGAGATGGACAAGGATTCCGGCGCCCTTATGGTGGACCGGTTTCTTTATACGGCGATGCGTTATCCCGGCAATTATGGCTTTGTGCCGCATACGCTTTCTGGGGACGGCGACCCCTGCGACGTCATCGTAGCCAACACACGCGCAATTGTTCCCGGCGCCATCATGAGGTGCCGGATCGTCGGCGTACTGCTGATGGAAGATGAAGCTGGGGGCGATGAAAAGCTCATTGCCGTTCCCTCAGCCAAACTCACGCGCCGCTACGAACATGTGAAAAACTATACAGATCTGCCCGGCATCACCCTGCAGCAGATCGAGCATTTCTTCACCCATTACAAAGACCTGGAGCCGGGCAAATGGGTCAAGGTCGTGCGATGGGGCGATGCGGATGAAGCGCGCAAGATGGTTCTTGAAGGCGTCGAACGGGCAAAGTCCAAGAAGGCCTGATACCAGAGCGATGGGGCGACTTATGTCTCGATTACCCCCCGGGTAGATCGGGATCGCCCGCGGCTTGAACTGCCGCCAGTCTCACGTCCGCAATAAAAAAAGGCCGCTCACGCGGCCTTCTATGGATTGACGCAAGAAAAACTCAGGCGATCGTATCTTCGATCCACTTTGAGAGCGCGCCCTTGGGCGATGCGCCCACTTTTTGCGAGGCAAGCTGCCCCCCCTTGAACAACATCAGTGTCGGAATGGAGCGGATACCCATCTTGCCGGCGACACCGGGATTCTCATCCACATTGATTTTGACGACCTTAATTTTTCCGGCCATTTCGTCTGAGATTTCTTCAAGCGAGGGGCCAATCATCTTGCACGGGCCGCACCATTCCGCCCAGAAATCGAGAACGACGGGCGTATCTGACTTGAGGACTTCAGCCTCGAATGTTTCGTCGGTGACCTTGACTGTCGGCATGTTGATTCTCCGGAATCGCGGCAGGGCCGCGCTGTTATTGCCGCCAACCTATGGACCCCCTCCGTTTCCGTCAAGGCGCGATCACAAACACTTGTCCTGCATGACTCTAAGCGGTGAGTTCCAGAACCGCCGCTTCCAGGCTCGCTTCGCTGAGTTCGACGACATCCGGTCCGGATGTCCACACGATAAGCGCCCTGATCTGCTTTTCGGGAAACAGTGGCGCCAGCGCCGCGCGGTAGAGCGCCATCTGGGTCATGTAGTGAGGGGGGATCTTGCCATCCCGCCCCGGTCTGCCAGACTTGAAATCGACAATCAGAACATCCGCTCCGGTTTCGCTTAAACGGTCAATCCGGCCTGCAATTTCGACATGCCCCCCAGAGCGGCGCGGAATACGCCCGGCAATGGTGACCTCTGCCCGCCCTTGCGGCCCGAACACAGGTTCGAGCAGTGGATCGGTGATAACGCGAAGCGCCTGACGAACGAGATCCCTGCGCCGTTCATCGGGAAGACCTTCGGCTCGCTTTTCGAGAAAGTGTGCAGCGGCAGACTCGTGCTTATCCGTTGCGACCGCGGGTAGATATTGCAACAGGGCATGCAACAAATTGCCCTCGAGCAAAGCCAGATTGCGCGCCAAAGTCACGCTGTCTCCACCACTCGGGTCCATCTGGTCGGCAGCGGCCAGAACATGAGATGGCCGAAGCGGCGGTTGGGGCGCAAATTCCGCAGTAACCGCAGTAAAGAGCCAGGGGCAATCTTCGGAAGCACTTGCAAGCTTTGAATTTGAAACAGGTTGCGCAAGAAGATCGACCCCGCCCATGCGCCAGACATTTCCACCATCAGGATGCCCAGGCACGCTTTCCAAATCCGGGCCAAGCGAAGCTGCCACCATTTTGTACCAGCATCCTTCGGGCGCATCGCGTGCGCCGAGATAACCGCATATATAAAGGCGTTCTTCCGCCCGCGTCATGGCAACATAAAGCAGCCGTCGGTATTCGTCCTCCTGATCCGCTTTCAATTGATCCATGACAAGTTTGACAGCCTCGGGATTTTCCACGGCACGGCTTCGCCAGACTGGCAGATCAATTTCCTGCCCGGCAGGAAATTTGATCAGTCGCGGATCGTTTTGCCCTGCGGGTTTGGAAGCCGTATCGGGCATGAACACAATCTTGGCCTCGAGGCCTTTGGCTGCATGCACCGTCATCACGCGAACAGACTCGCCCGCCGCCTCCATATCGCGTTTGATTTCCAGCGAAGCACCCTGCATGCGATGCAGAAAAGCGGTGAGCGAAGCGGCTTCATCATGTTCCCATTGCAAAGCCAGCCGCAAAAACTCATCGATGGCATCACCAGCCTCGCTACCAAGACGAGCCAGAATGGCGCGCCGTCCACCTTCTGCCCCCAGAAGTTGCGCATAAAAATTGAAGGGCCCGAAATCCCGCGCCGCCACACCCCAGGCTGTGATGCGAGCAAACGCTTCGCGATCTTTCGACACTTTTGATTGCCCCAGTTCGACAAACAGATTGCCTGTACGATTGGGAGCCAGCCGCAACAAATCGTCGTCATCAAACCCGAAGAATGGCGACTTGAGAACACAAGCCAGCGTGAGTTCATCCTCTGGCAACAAGGCCGCACGCCCCGCCGCGACCAGATCCATCACAGCAATATGTTCCATAAGCTTCAGCCGGTCGGCACCTGCTACCGGGACGCCAGCGACCTTTAACTCGCGAATGACCGCATCGAAGAATGCATTGCGACGCCGCACCAGTATGAGAATATCACCAGCACGAACGGAGCGTGGAATTCCGTTACTGTCATGCACAGCTTCGCGCGAGTCCGGATCCAGCATCGTACGAATTCGAAGTGCAATTTGTCGGGCAAGAATGGAGGCCGGAGCATTCTCCGAAAGAGCATCGACGGGCATGCGCCAGTTCTCTGGCACAGGCTTTTCAAGCGGAGAGACAAAATCCCAGATCTCGACAAGACCTTGCAAGCCAACTTTCCAAGCTACGTGAACCGTTCTCTTCTCATCGTCTATGGATAATCCTTTGTAATTCTCCGCGAGAGAAAATACTTTGTCCACAGCATCAAGGATAATTTGGGAAGATCGAAACGAGTGTTGAAGCTTAACATTTTCAAAACTCATCTTGGCATCAACAACCTGCTTTCCAAAAAGCCTGGCATTTCCGGCAAACTCTCTTGGCGCTGCACCTTGAAAAGAAAATATCGATTGCTTTTCGTCGCCGACAGCAAAAAACGTGCGCGCCTTTGTCCTGGCGCTCTCACCGGAAAAGAATTCGTCCGCCAGCTTCTTCAGGATGCGCCATTGCTGTGGCGAAGTATCCTGCGCCTCATCGACAAGTATGTGGTCTATCCCGGCATCCAGCTTATAAAGCACCCAGCCCGCATCTGACCGCGTGAACAGGTTCAACATCCGTTCGATGAGGTCGTCGAAATCCAAAAGATTTTGAGCCTGCTTCAACCGGGCATATCCACTCAGGATTTCATCACATATTTTTTGTAACGCTGCGCTTCTTCGAACAATGCGCGCTGACTTGATTTTTTCAAGCAGCGCAAGAGTACGAACTTTCTCTTCCTCAATATCTGCAGCTATTGATTCATCTATACTTTTCTTGACTAATCGACCTTGGCGCGCTTCCCCTTTCCCTGTCAGGAAAATATCAAGATAACTCGACAACCGTGATTCTTCATCCGCCGCTGAATGTGAAAGTCGATACCGCGCAGCGACCTTGGCGTCATTGCCCCCGCTCAGTTCCAGAGCTTCAACAATATCACTCCAACGCCGCGTGGAAATGCCGCCCGTCAAAATCTCCCGCGTGATAGACTCAAGGCTGTCATTCGGCCCGAGCCCCATACGCACTGCAAGCTCACGCTCAAATCGCTCAGATTGCAAATCGGCTGCCGCGCGCACGGTGGCGCGTATGTTGAGTGCGCTCTTGAGCAGACCACCGAACGTCTTGCCGGATGCTTCCAACGCAACCAAACGAACAGCTTGTCCCAATGGCGATTCTGGCGAATTGATTGCCGTCATAAGCGCATATTCGCGCGCTTCGTCCATCAACAATGCCTGGCGTTCGTCATCAACCGCTTCAAATCGGGATGGGACGTTCGCTTCAAAAGGAAACAAATGCAGGATGCGTTCACAGAATGCGTGTATCGTTTGTATCTTGAGACCGCCTGGCGTCTCCACCGCGCGCGCAAAAAGCCTGCGGGCGTCTTCCAGCTTGATATCGCCGGATCCGCCAAAAGCGCGGATTTCTTCTCTCAGGCGGATATCATCGTACTCCGTCCACTTGGACAAAATCGAAAACACGCGCATCGACATATTCGCGGCTGCGGCCTTCGTGAAAGTCAAACATAGAATTTTGGAAGGTTCCGCACCGGCAAGCAGCAATCGCACAACACGCTGTGCCAGAACGTGCGTTTTACCAGAGCCCGCATTGGCATGAACCCAGGCAGAGCTGGCCGGGCTGGACGCCTTGAGTTGGTCCGCAGCTGTCTTCGCAGGAATGGGCCAATGAGCCATCAGGATTCCTCATCGGTATTCGAAGCCCATTCTTTCACTCGTGCAAGAAGATCATACTCGCCATATTTATCTTTGAACTCAGCAAGTGGTCGCGGCAGATAAGCGGTCTGCGGATCACGAAACTGATTGGCCAACTCGAGCAAGCCATCAAAATGCTCCTTTACGAGTTGCTCAAATGACTTATCTTTGTTGCCTACTGATGCGGGTTCTATATCTTCATCTTTTCCAATGGGTACATAAAGGGCCTGCGAAACTTTTGTACCCTTTGGAAAACATTTGAATGCGCCACGTTCGATCATGGCAGCTTCCAATGTTAGTTGTGGTGCAAAACCAGCGTTAATTTGCCTTTTGGCGGGAATAGAACCGCTCTTGTAGTCGACGATTGTTACCTGGTTTTCAGGATCTGTTTCGAACCGATCGGCGCGTCCCGTCAGCGTGAATATTGATCCATCGTTCAGTGCAATCTCCAACTTCCCGCTCTGCTCCACTTCTATGCGGACAGCAGTTGATCGACGATCACTTTCCCAAGCAACAAAGGATTTGAGCGAAGCAAGAATATCTGGCCATTTGAAGGTTGCAAAATCCGGATTCTGCAATTGCCCGGTAAAAACGGATTCCGCCAAAGCAATAAGTTGAGGCAGAGCATTGGCGGGCAAGGGCCCCGCAGGATTTTGGACGTGAAACGCGGAAAACACTTCATGCAATCTTGTGCCTGTTTCCCGCAATCCATCTTCGGCATCGACCAATTCAAGTGGCTCCAGCCCAAGAATACGCTGCGCATAAATCGCGTAGGGATCTCGCCGCCACTTTTCAATCTGTGTGATGCTGAGCCCTTTGGGACGTAAGTCGAGGGCAGGGCGAGGTTCCGGCCGCTTCACGGGCTTGGGTTCCCCAGGCGTACTGTCGATATGGTGCGCCATACGCAAAAGCTCATTTCCGCGCTCTTGGCATATAGTCCAATTTTGTCCTGCCAAGGCAGCAATGCGTTGCACAAAGCGAGAAGGCACAGCCGGCGAGCCGCCACGCTTTTTAGCGCGTGTAAGAATAACTTTTCGCGCGCCCATGGCTTCAACAAAGTCGTGAGCTGTCTGCCCTATGCGGCGCTCCGGCGAACTCAACCCGAGGTCAGCTCGCATTGGACGATTGAGAAAGGCATCTGTACGCGCGGTAGGCGGCCATACGGATTCATCAAGGCCTGCCAGAACCATCAAGTCTGCGCTGAGAAGTCTGGCTTCCAGAAGTCCCAGTATCTTTACACGCGGATGCGCTCGCCGCGGCCCACGGACCACGGTTTCGCGAACCAGAAGCGTAAACAACGACGTGTAACTCTCGATCGTCAAGGCAAAGTAGGGATAATCGATCACATAAAATGTTTCGAACAGGCTCTGTAACGAAAGTTCATCCTCATCAGACAATAAATCATTCTCGTCCGCGTCACTTTTCTTCAGTTCAGCGATAACATCTGAATGTGCTTCAATATAAGATTTTAGACTTCCCTGATTGCGAATTGCGCGCAGCGGTGACAAAGCCTCACGCAAGCGCTGGAAAAACACTTCCAGTTCCGTCCAGTCTTCATCGCGAATACCGCGTTTCAATTGATGCGCATGAACCTCCTGGGCAGAAGCCTTGGCAAGGGCGATTCCTGTTTCCGGCTCGTTTAAATTCCAGGTTATGCCCCGCAGCACTGCAATTTCCGCAAGAGCACGTAATCTGCCATATTTAGCGGCGCTATAGCCAAGGCGAACACTGGAATGATCAAGCAGCGCAAGAATCGCTGCATTATTGCTGCGACTGCTGGAGCATTCGAGAACCAGTTTGGCGAAAATTCCTGCAGGCTCACCGGACAACGGATCGCCGCCGGAATCGTCGGCTTCTATTTTCCAACGCAGCAATTCTGTGCGGACCCGGCGGGCCAAATCACGATCAGGAGTAACAAGCGCCGCGGTCGTCGCTGGATCAATCAGCGCTTTGCGTAAGGCAATCGCAATACTCAGAGCTTCTGTGCGTTCATCATCCGCATCAATGAAGGTAACATCTCCAAGCGATTCCTGCACATGAGCTTCAATCGCCTGTTTTCGCCAATGCAACCAATGTTCGGTTGACTCGGCGGGACGAAGCGCCTCGCGAACCAGACTCATACGCTGTTTCAGGACGACATCAGGCGTCCCGATCTCATGAACATCTGCGCGGGAAATACCTATGACATCAAGCAACCGGCGCATGGCGGCTTGCGGATGACCGTGAGCGGGCGGCGCTTTTTTATCACCCTCGCCCTTGCCGCCTATGAGCGACCAGGTTGCGTGATCCATATCAAGATCAAGACCGGGCAACACCACTGCGCCATGTCTCAGCGTCACGATAGCTGCCATGAGCTTTGCTGTGGCAATGTTTGTTCCGGTCGAACCGATGACAATTTGAGGGTCTGGATCAACTGCTTCATGCAGCCTGCCGATTTCATATTCGATCAAAGCCGCTTGTCTCTGCGCCCTGTCTTCAAGGCAGCGCTCGGCAAGATGAGCCGGCCAGGCTTCAAAGGCGATCTTCAGAAATTCGAGTGTGATACCCCAATATTTATCAAGCCCATCGGGCAAGAGAAATTTGAGCTGGGAAGGATCAATGCCTTCGATCGTCATCTCGTCGATCAGCAATCCAAGATCTCCGGCAAGCTGATAGGCTTGTGCTGGCGATGTTGTGACAAGCATGGACTCGTCTGCATTCGTCACAAAACGGGGACCATCGACATAGAGTATCGCGTTGCGAAGATTCTCGCCCCACGCAAGAATCATCTTTGCAAGTACAAGTCTTCGCTCGCCTTCGCGCACCACATCCGGTCGGGTAAATACCAGCGGGTCGGTTTCGAAAAGCGAGGCCGTTTCGCTTTCATCCATTGCACCCAGCGGCACAATAGTCGGCAACAGCACTGAAGGTTTTGAAACCAAAGATGCAATTTCGTTGATCAGCGCGCGCGCTGCTCTTCGGGTGGGAACGAAAATTCTGGCCTTGCTAAGTGCGAATGGATCATCTCTTGCGGGAAATCCTGAAATAACCTCGCCAGCAAGCAATGCTCTCGCGAAAGCCGGCAAAAACGCGACCCCTGGCGATATCGTAAATACGTGCCGGCGAAATGTGGCCGCTTGCATTTAAAGCGCCGATCTTGCAACAGCTTCTTCGGCTTCAGCAATTGTTTCCGGCCGCCCCACATGCAACCACTGGCCATCGAGCCGCTTGCCGTACAATCTTCCCCTTTGCGCAGCCTGAAAGAAATACTGCGCCAGTCCGAATATTTCGCGGGTCTCGGCGGAAAATAAATCGACTTTGATAATGCCGATGCCGGAATAAACGAAAGGCGCCACTTCCTTCTCGGCGCGCTTGATCAGCCGCCCATCCTTGTCCATCGTGAAATCACCTGGCCAGTCCACACCGATACTATGAGGCGTGGATGCTACCAGTAGCAGGATATCCATTATTTCTTCATCCCAGACTGCTGCCAACTCCTGCAGATTATTCGAAAGGCCTTCAATCCAGAAGGCATCAGTATTGCAGACGAAGAATGGCTTTCCTTCAAACTGGTCCAGAACCTTGCAAATGCCGCCACCTTGATCGAGCAATTTGTCACGTTCATCAGAAATTATGATTTCCGGCTGCGCGCGCTTAAGCAAATGTTCGATGACCATGTCAGGCAGGTAATGGACGTTGACGATGGCCTTTTTGACGCCTGCTTCTGCAAAACGGTCGAGGCTGTGGTCGATCAAGGCGCGTCCGCCCACTTTTATCAGCGGTTTGGGCATTGTGTCGGTGACGGGCCGCATGCGCGTGCCCAGTCCTGCCGCAAAAACCATGGCAATTTCCGGCATGTACCTTGAAGTCATAAGTGCGCGTTCCTGCAGATCAGGATCCGGCGCCGAATACCGCCGGCAAATACGTTTCGTACCAGATTTTCAATTCAGATAATGCCGGATGCTGGAGACTCTTAGCAAGATAATTCTGAATTCGCGGCATATGCGCCAGATATTGCGGCTTGCGGTCACGCCGGTCCAGGCGCGCAAAAATCCCCAAGATTTTTGTGGCTCTTTGCGCAGCCATGATGGCATAAGCACGCGCAAACAAACTCATGTCGAATTGCGGATCGCGTGCAAGGCGTTGACGGGCATAGTGCGACAAAAGCTTGAGCTCAAGCTCATTGGGTACCGTGACCCGGGCATCCTGCAGAAGCGAAGCCACATCATAGGCTGGCGAACCCATGACACAATCCTGAAAATCGATAATGCCCACCCGCTGCAATCCCTCGCGGTCTGCAAGCCAGATCAGATTTGGCGAATGATAATCGCGTAAAACCCATGTCTTCGGTCCATCGACCATTTCCTTTAATACGGCACGCCAGAGATTGATGAACGTGGCCGCCGCACCCGATGAAAGATGAATGGACGCGTGTTGCGTGTACCATTCTGTCAGTAGTTCAACTTCGATAATCAGGGCGTCAATATCGTAAGGCGGGATTCGATAGGTATCCGCTCCAAGCGGTATTGCTTCCGGCAATTGCGTGCTGTGCAATTTTGCCAGCACCGCCACGGCTTCACCATATCTTTCAGCTATCGGACCCTTTGCGTCGACGAACGGATCGCTTCCCAGATCCTCAATGATCGCAAGCCCCGTCTCAAGATCGGCGGCATGGATATTGGGCGCCGACAAATCCTGAGCACGCAGCGCTTCGGCCACAGCGATAAAAGGCCGTATATCTTCGGCAAGCCTCGCAATCGCACTATACGGCTTGCCGTAGCGCACAGGCGGGCCGTCCGGTCGTGGCGGCGAAATCATCAACACGGCCTGCTGGCCATCAGGCTTTTGCAACCGCTCATAGGCACGGCTGGAGGCGTCACCCAGCATGAAGCTGCGGCGGGCGTCCGCCCAGCCAGCGCGAACCAGCAGTCGATCAATCCCTTTGGCGCGGGCAAGCTTTTGCGCAAACGCGCCATGGCCTGTGAGCTTCGCACGCCGCCAGGTATCGCCCTGTGCAGGCTCGACAAAAAGGGCAATATCAAGCCTGTCCAGCGGCAACTTGTCGCCCGCTCGATCAGGCCATTCGACTATGACCAGAGCGCCTTCTGCAGCTTCATCCCAGCCCAATTCAACCAGTTCGTCTGCAGACTTGATGCGATAGAGATCTGCATGAACAACAGGAAACGACGGGCCGCTGTAAATTTGCATCAGCGTGAAAGTTGGGCTTGGCACTTCCAGTTCTTCATCACGGCAGATGTGGCGGATCAGTGCTCTTGCAAAACTGGTTTTACCTGCACCAAGATCGCCTGACAGAGTGAGCAGATCTCCTGAAGTTACGAGTTCCGAAATATGCCGCGCAAGCGCTGCCGTCGCCGCTTCATCCGGAAGATCCAGCCACCACACAGATGAATTCAGATCTTCATTTTGTCCGGCAGTTTTCATGCGGTGGCGCGGCTCCATCATGCAGTTTGGCTGGCAACCGGCAATTGCGCGCAATTGGCCGGAAAGATGCACGTGACGACAGTGCCTTCGCCAGCCACCGAATCGACAGTGACTGTACCCCCATGCAGCTCGACAAATGAACGCACGATGGAAAGTCCAAGGCCAACGCCACGGTGACGCGATCCAACAGTCTGACTTTGAAAACGATCAAAGACGTGCGCGATAACGTCGGCTGGTATACCCCGGCCCTGGTCAGTAATCTTGAAAACCATCTGGTCGCCACGCCGCAAGGCCGCCAAGGTGACTGTTTGCCCCGGCGAAGAAAAGCCAATGGCGTTGGACAGCAAGTTGAACAGGACCTGTCGAACCCGATTGGCGTCTGCGTGAAAGTCGCCAATGTCCTTGGGGACCACCACGTTCAGCTTGATATCAGCTTCCGACAATCTGTCCTGAACGCCTTCGACCGCTGAGGCGATCGTTTTTTCAACGTCGACGTCCTGCAAGGCCAATTCCATTCCATCGTTGTCGATGGTTGCAAGATCAAGAATATCGTTGATGATGGCAAGTAACGCGGCGGACGATTTCAGCACGTGACCGGAATACTCGCGCTGTTTCGGGTTCAGCGGCCCTACGCTTTCACCGCCAAGCAGTTCCGCATAGCCAATGATATTGGTAAGTGGCGAGCGCAACTCGTAAGAAACATGGTGCACGAAATCATCACGAAGTCTTTGACCTTCTTCAACAGCCCGTGCGTGTTTTACATCAGCGGTGACATCGGTGAAGGTGAGCAGGGTCGCGCCATCCGAGAGCGGCGCGGTCGTTGCGTCAAGGATCAGATCGTTGCTGCAATATATGCGAAGATCATAGCTAGTGCGCGTATCGTGAAGGCCCGCAACGATTGACCGCAATTGCGACCAGTTCCTCGCATCCTCATCAAGCGGCGTGCACAGGTGCAAGACTTGATCGATGTGCGGCTCATCAATGAGGTTATCTTCTTCAAGCCGCCATTGGCTTGCAAATGCTGGATTGTAGAGCTTCAACCGCCCATCGGGACCAAAAACAGCGACGCCTTCTTTCAAGGTATCGAGCGTTTCCCCTTGCACGCGGATCAACGCATTGTACTGGGACTCTATATGATAACGTTCAGTCACATCATCATAGAGATAGGTTATGCCGCCCTGCGGGTTGGGATTGAGAACTGCACGCAATGTACGTCCGTCGGGCAGGTGCCAAACTTGTTCGGACATATCATTGGTGTGATAGGCTGCAAGAAGCGAGTCTTTCCAGCTCCTGAAGTCAACCTGCTCGGGCAGTCTACGTTGCGCCCTGAGGTGATCGAGAATTTCCGAATCCGTTGGCCGTTGATCAAGAAATGCCGCGTCGAGGGACCAAAGCCGGCGATATTCGGCGTTGTGAAACACCAGCCGCTTCTTGCCATCGAATATGGCTACTGCTGTTTTTAATTGATCAAGCGTTCGCCCATGCGATTCCATCTGGCGACCAAAATCTCTGCGAATTTCTTCAAGTTCGGCAAGATCATGCGCCATTCCCGCTGAACCACCATTTGTGGGAAGATCGAAAATCTCCATAAGGTGTCGTTGACCGGCGACAACCGCCGGCAGCCGTGCGTGCCAGATCGCGCTTTTCGCGCGGTGTTCCATAGCCAGAGCACGTGAGCCCGCATCAAGTAGTTCGTTGCCTTTTGCAACAGCTTCAACGCCATTCGCAGCTTCGACAGCGCGGGCGAAAGCAGCATTCGCCCAAACCAGCTTGTGGTCTTGATCGCGGGTCCAGGCTGGGTCGGGTATTGCATCAAGGAGCGTCTTGAGCGTCTCTACATCGGTCAAGGCTTTGGCGTGACGCTCGCGCAATTGCGTCAGCTCAAGCCGGTCGCCGGATACGTCGCGCACACGCATGACAGCGCGCCCGCCAACAGCCCGGCCCTCTGCTTCCATGTGACGGCCTGCGATGCTCACAAGCGGCAGCCGAAAGCCCTCGCCCCGGCTGCGCAGGCGTTCGACACATTGCTCGATCTTCTGGGCAGAGTCAGGCGTAAGCCACGAACCAAAGCCGAGCACACGCCGGGGCACGGGCACGTCCATGACAAGCGACAGATCACCCTCGATATCAGGTTCACCAGAAGCAGAGCCCCATGCGATTACGATCTGCGGTTCGGCAGACAGAAAAAGATTTGCACGATCAAGTGCGTTGCGGGTTGTGCCAAGATCACTGGTCAGCTGCTCTTCACGCTGCGTCCATCTGCGCCGCCCTGTCAGGTGCAGAATAGCTGTGCTGGCCGAAAATATGACAAGCGCGACAACGACCGATACGCCAGCAATGCCCTGCGTATCCTTCATCGTCTCGAATGCTGTCAATCCTTCTGCCGCTGACGCCATTTCAGCCGTCAGCATGACGCAAGCCGTAGCGCCGGAAATACGCGTCTTACAAAGTGAACTCATCGTCCAGCGGCTCGCATCTCGTGACGCGAACGGCCAAACGTTACCAAAGCGACGCCGCCGTCTCATGCTTTGGATCCCGTCTCAAAACGTTATGTGTTCGCAACTGCGGCGTGGCCTCCGCGATGCGAATCAGCTCACTGTATAGTCACCCGGCAGGGCTGAGAAAGTAGTTAATCAATTAAAACGCCTCCGATTCAATTAAGGACCGGAGGCGCATGTCTTTCATACCTTATCTAGTGGCTAGCCAATCAACAAGCCACTAAGTGAAAATCAATACCGGTAAGTTTCCGGCTTGTAAGGGCCTTGCTTCGGCAAGCCGAGATAGGTTGCCTGATGATCGGTCAGCGTTGTGAGCTTCACGCCGATCTTGTCGAGATGCAGCGCCGCGACTTTTTCGTCGAGGTGCTTGGGCAGCGTGTAGACTTCCTTCTTGTAATGGCCGGGCTTCGTCCAGAGTTCAATCTGGGCGAGTGTCTGGTTGGTGAAGGAAGCCGACATAACAAACGACGGGTGGCCCGTGGCATTGCCAAGGTTCACAAGGCGTCCTTCGGACAGCAGGATGATGCGATGGCCATCGGGGAACGCGATCTCGTCAACCTGCGGCTTGATGTTGTTCCACTTCAGGTTTTTCAGACCAGCAACCTGAATTTCTGAATCGAAATGCCCGATGTTGCACACGATGGCGCGGTCTTTCATCTTGCGCATGTGATCGACAGTGATGACGTCCACATTGCCTGTCGCGGTGCAGAAAATGTCTGCGCGGGGCGCTGCATCTTCCATGGTCACGACTTCATAGCCTTCCATCGCCGCCTGCAAAGCGCAGATCGGATCGATTTCGGAAACCAGCACGCGGCAGCCTGCATTGCGCAGCGAAGCGGCCGAACCCTTGCCTACGTCGCCGAAGCCGGCAACCATGGCGACCTTGCCGGCCATCATGACGTCTGTGCCGCGGCGGATGCCGTCGACCAGCGATTCCTTGCAGCCATAGAGGTTGTCGAACTTCGACTTGGTGACGGAATCATTGACGTTGATGGCAGGCCAAAGGAGCGAGCCGTCCTTCTGCATGTTGTAGAGACGATGCACGCCAGTGGTCGTCTCTTCCGACACGCCCTTGATGGCGTTGGCATTCTTTGTGTACCAGCCGGGATGGGTCTTGAGGCGTGACTTGATGGCCGCGAAAAGCACTTCTTCTTCTTCATTGCCGGGCTTGTCGAGGAATGCGACATCGCCGCCTTCGGCGCGCTTGCCCAGGTGGATCAATGAGGTGGCGTCGCCGCCGTCATCAAGGATCATGTTGGGGGTCCCGCCATCGGCCCATTCGAAGATCTTGTGGGTATATTCCCAATAATCCTGCAGGCTTTCACCCTTGGTTGCGAAAACGGGCGTACCGGCAGCCACGATTGCGGCAGCGGCATGGTCCTGCGTCGAATAAATATTGCAGGACGCCCAGCGCACATCTGCACCCAGCGCCTTTAGCGTTTCAATCAGCACGCCAGTTTGAATCGTCATGTGCAACGAACCGGCGATGCGCGCGCCCTTCAGCACCTGCTTCGGGCCGTATTCGGCGCGGGTAGCCATAAGCCCCGGCATTTCGGTTTCGGCGATATCAAGTTCCTTGCGGCCAAACTCGGCAAGCGACATGTCTGCGACGGCGTAATCGTGGTCTTTAACGGTCATGATTTTTCCGGTGAAGTTCTGGAGTGGCCGGTAGGGCCAGCTTTTAAGCCGGGTGCTCTATAACAGCGCCAGCGACAAGATGCAATAACGATATAAAGATAAGTTTATGTGAACGATCTTGTTAATGCCTAGTTTCCGCTTCCCAGAATGAGCGAAGCGCCGATATTGATGGTAAGCGCCAGAATCGTCGTATTGAAGAAGAAAGTCAGAACACAATGCAGTAGATTCAGCCGCCGCATCGCCTGGGATGTGATCTCGACATCGGCGGTCTGCGAAGCGACGCCGATCACAAACGAAAAGTAGAGAAAGTCGAAATAGTCAGGGCCAGATACACCGGGAAACCGCAACCCGCCGCCTTCCGCCCGGCTTGATGCCGTGCTCCCATCCCGCTCGATTAAGAATTCATGCGCGTAATGTTGGGCGAAAACGGCATGGATGAGCGTCCAGCTGGTAACGATCGTGAGGACTGCCGTACCAGCGCGTAATAATTGCTGCTCCCACTTGAGAGAAGCGAGCCCTCTCAGTTCCAGAAAAATAGCGGCGAAAGAAGCTCCAACTGCGATAATGACCAGAAGCAGCACCAGGGAGCGGCTCTCATCAATCATCGCCGCTCTGGCACGGATGGAGTGCTCGGTTGCACGCCTCATCATATACGCAGTGATCGCAAGATAGAAAAGAACGCCCAGGTTCCAGCCAGCCAGTGAGGGGGCGGGCCAACCAAGCCTGGCAAACACCAATGAGACAACGATACCCGAAATAACGCAGGTTAACATACGTACATGGCCTGCTACATTGCGGATGACTTTGCTGCTTTTCCAGCGTTCCTGATCATGCACTGGCAAATCTCACGGCTCCGAGGGCCTGGCGGCTCGGGGCCGTCCAGGACTGGGAGTACGCCACTTCAGACAAAAGTCCACAGCACTCAATTTTTGATCTGCAGATCGAGCTTCCGGATAACAGCCGTCAATATGTCCCGGTCTGACTGCAGAATCTTGCCAAACTCTTCCTGCGAAACACCCGAGGGATTGTAAAACACCTTTATTATGCGATCCCGAACTTCGGGCTGTGCAATAACAGCTCTCAATTCCGCCGCGATCTTATCAAGGATCGGCTTGGGAACTCCCGTGGGTGCAAACACGCCCATCCATGCATCGACGGGCATGTCAGGCGTCCCCGCCTCTGCAACAGTGGGAATGTCGGGGAAGCCCGGCCAGCGCTTCGCCGACGTAATCGCGAGCGGGATCACTTCGCCAGACTCCAGTTGTGACGCAATGCTGCCCAGAGCAATCGTAGCAACATCCACATCCCCGCGCACGACAGCGCTCAGGGCTTCAGGCGTTCCGCGAAATGGCACATGCACCATTTTCGAGCCAGACTGATCGGCCAGCATCTCCATGGACAAATGTCCAATCGTGCCCGGGCCAACGGTTGAATATGAATATTTCTCCGGGTTCTTTTTCAACAGCTCGCGGAACTCTCTCATGCTCTTTACGCCGAGCTTTTTGCTCGACACGACAACGCTGGGAGTCGTGCCCATGATGGTCAGTGGCACAAGTTGAGCAACGGGATCGAATTTCACGCCTGGCATTATCAGTGGATTGACGATGATCGGTGCAAATCCCGACACCAGCAGCACGCTTCCATCAAAAGGCCCCTTGACCACAGCGTCGACACTGATATTGCCACCAGCGCCCGCCTTGTTTTCCACGATGAATGGCCGCCCGTGTTTTTTCTGCATGGCTTCTGCCACAACCCGCGCGAGCAGATCGGCGGCGGACCCTGCCCCAAAGCCGATAACAAAATTTGTCTGCCGAGGTGGCCACTCTTGAGCCGCAGATCCACTGGCTATCAAGACAGCCAAGGTAACGGCTCCTGCAAACGAACCTGACTTTCGAAAGATCGACATTGGCGCATCCTCAAATAAGCTGCCCGTTTGGGCTCTTGGACCTGATATCACCACGACCGCCTGAGATGGGCAAGCCATAGGCAGGCGTATTGCCGCGAGCTCTCGCAAGTGCAATCATCGCGGAAATTACCGGGCTGTTCCGGACATGCGAAAAATTGACCAGAGGGAGAGCGCATATGCGGAGGTTGTTCGCCAGCATCATATGGCTTGCATGCACGGGTGCAGCGTTCGCGCAGGGGCAATATCCCGATCGGAGCGTCAAGATCATCGTGCCGACGACGCCCGGCGGTGTGACAGACATCCTGGCCAGGGTCATAGCAAACGGGCTCACCCAGATGTGGGGGCAGACCGTAATCGTTGAAAACCGTGCAGGCGGCGCGGAAATGATCGGCACCGGCGCGGTCGCAAAATCCCCGCCTGACGGATATACGATGCTGGTGACCGGCAGTTCACCTATTACCGCTGCACCGCATCTGCAAAAGCAGATGCACTATGATCCCATGAAGGATCTGATGGTGATCGCGTTTTTGGGGCAGATCACGCCCATGATGCACGTGCTGGATTCCTTGCCGGTCAAAACTGTGCAGGAATATATCGCGCTCGCGAAATCAAAACCCGATACGCTTAATTATGGCTCAATGGGCATTGGCACATATCCTCATATATCCATGGAAGATTTCAAACAGCGCACCGGCACTCAAATGCAACATATTGCCTATAAGGGGGCTTCAGTTGCCGCCTCTGCCCTGTTGCGCGGCGAAATCACTATGTTGATCGTCAACATGGGAAACCTCGATGAACACGTGAAATCTGGCAAAATCAGGATACTCGCGGCAGCAGGCCCGCAACGCGCATCCATGCGCCCGGATATTCCGACGATTTCAGAATCTGCGGTTCCCGGCTTTTCCACGGGAAGCTGGTGGGGGATATTCGCACCGGCAAAGCTTCCAGCAGCTTTGGTTGAAAAAATACGTGCAGATGTCGACAAAACACTGGACTCCGCTGATGGCCGCAAGCTTTTTGAGTCCAACACAATTGAGCGCATCAAAACGCAGCCATCTGAGTTCGCAAAATTTCTAGCCGACGATCTCGCCAATCAGGGCCGACAGATCAAGGCCGCAAACATTCAACCGGAATAAACAAAAAAACATGTCAAATTACATAGACACCCATCATCACATTTATCCGCCCTATTATGTGAAAACCGAAGAAGCGCGGCTGAAAATCACTACGCACGCACTCTTTCCAAAGGTCCTGGCCTGGACACCGCAACAAGCGGTTGACGCCATGGACAGAAACGGGATCGCGACATCCATTCTATCGGTATCTTCGCCGGGTGTCTGGTTTGGCAACGATGCCGCCGCGCGTACCCTCTCGCGCGAGTGTAATGAATTTGCCGCCAATATGATGCGCGATTTTCCCGGTCGCTTTGGCTCCTTCGCGATGTTGCCTCTGCCAGATGTAGAAGGCAGCTTGCGCGAGATCGACTATGCTTTTGATGTCCTCAAGGCCGATGGCATCGCGCTTATGTCCAACGCCAACGACATGTGGCCCGGCGATCCTCAATTCGCGCCGGTCTTCGACGAACTCAATCGCCGCAAGGCAGTGGTTTACTTTCACCCCACTGCCGCGAGCTTCCTGGAAGGCGTGATCCCCGGCGTTCCCTCGCCAACGATCGAATTTCCATTTGATACCACCCGCGCGATAGTCAGCCTGCTCTTTAGTGGAACCCTGATCCGTTGCCCTGACATAAAATTTATTTTCTCTCATGGCGGCGGCGCATTGCCGATGCTTGCTGGACGCATCGTCGGCCTCGTCGAAAACCGCAAGGATCTGGCGGAGAAATTGCCTGATGGTGTGATGCCGCTGTTTCGCAAACTCTATCTCGATGTGGTCGGCGTATATAGCCGGTCCTGCTTTGAATCAGTGCGTGATGTTGTGGGAACTTCGCAGCTTCTGTTCGGCAGCGATTTCCCGTTCTGGGCGCCGGAAACCGCCGTCAAAGGTATCTCGGAACTGAAGCTGGAAGGAGCCGATGCAGCGGCTGTTGTGCGGGGCAATGCGCTGAAGCTGTTTCCCCGCTTGCAAGGCTGACTTCAGGAACGGCGCAACACAAGAAGACTGTTGGACGCCCATTGCCGGGCAGAAACCGAAGCTGGATCGATTGCGACTTTCCAGCCGCTGTCGCGAAGATAAAGTTGCGCCAATCCCAGAGGCGCAAGACTTTCCAGAAGTTCGCTTTTGGGAACGCAGGACGGATAAAGCGCATCCCAATCCCCGTCGGCACCCCTGTCGCTCCGCACGATTTCATTGATGATCAGCAAACCGCCGGGCGTCAGGGCCTCCATAAGGTGTCTGAAAATCTCCGCATGCTGACCGGCGGAAAACCTGAATATGCGCTGGCAAATCAACCCCGGTTCAAAACTGCGCCTGGGCCTGTAGGTTTCTGCGCTCGCCAACTCAAATTCGAACTCGATTTCCGACGCCACTGCCCACAAACGTTCGGCCGGAGTCTTGTACTTGCGCGCAACGTCCACGACCCCGGCATGGTGCATCGGCGCTTTACCGCGGAGCGCTGTCAGAAACGACATAAACCCGATACCAGCCCCGATATCCAGAATGGAAGCAGGCTGCTGGTCAGACACCGTCGATAGTATGTGCCTCAAGGCCAGCGCACGTTGTCCGCCGCTGACTATGAAGTAAGTCAGTTCCTGGGCGGACATCTCTCCTGCCCCCGGCCCGGCCGCAGCCAAGCCCCATTCCGCTTTCAGCCATTCAGCCATTCGCGAAACGTGATCCTTGGAAAGCTCTTCCGTTGCAGGACAATCACATATTATGCGCGCACCGCCTGACAAAACAGATGCAATCTCGCGCAAGGCGGCAACAAGCAGCGGGTGCATATTTGCCGTGATGGACTGACCGATAATTATTATACGCGCTTTGATCGATGCTGATCGTGAATTCAAGGACTCAAGAAGTTCGCGAATGGCCTCTGCAGCATTTGGAGCTCCCGGTCCACTTGCTTGCAGAACGACAATTTGTGGGGCTGGCGAATGCTCTATCTCAAGCGCAGCGAGATCGCCGCGCATATCGCCCGTTGATCTTCAGATCAACAGCGCTTGAGAGGCTCGACCGCCGCCATCAACCACAACTTCAGACACACCGGCTCCCGTTCAAAGTCTGCTTGATTCACTGCACGGCGAAGTTCTAAACTTCCCTTGAATATGACATTGCCAGCCACAACTTCAAATCACAATGGCGATGCGAGAGGAAACCATGCCGGCTCCCTATCCCATGCTCGTGGAAACCAACGTCGCCATCCCAATGCGGGACGGCGCCAATCTCAGGGCAAACGTCTATCGCCCGGAAGCCCCGGGCACGTTCCCCGTGCTGATGACATTTGGCCCCTATGGAAAAGATGTGCCGCTCAAACAATTCATGCAGGAAGCCTGGGACCGCCTCAACGAGACCTATCCTGAGGTCCTGGCGGCTTCTTCTTGCAAGCACCTCGTATTCGAACGGCCCGATCCGGAAATGTGGATCCCTGATGGTTATGTCCTGATCAACGTCGATTCGCGCGGCGCTGGCAAATCAGCCGGCAAGCTCGATCCCAATTCATCCGGCGAATTTCGTGATTTCTTTGACGCCATCGAATGGGCGGGCGCACAGGGCTTCAGCAACGGCAAGGTCGGTCTGCTCGGCATTTCCTATTACGCGGCCTCGCAATGGTTTGTCGCCGCCATGAAGCCAAAATATCTCAGTGCTATTTTGCCGTGGCAAGGTACATACGATTTCTATCGTGACCGCACCCGCCTCGATGGCATCTATTCTGCCGGGTTTCTGAAGCGCTGGTGGAACGCCAGCGTATTACGCAACCAATACGGCAATCCCAAAACAAATTGCACGGATATATACACGGGCGAACGCGTGACCGGACCGGAAAGCCTCACCGACGAGCAGCTCAAGGCCAATGCTTCCAATTATCTCGAAGACGTTCTGGCCCATCCCCTCAACGATGACTTTTATAAAGACCGCACGCCGGATCTTTCGAAGATAGAAGTTCCTGCCCTCGTTGTTGCGAACTGGGGTGGCCTCGGCTTGCACACCCGCGGAACCGTTCGCGGCTTCATGGGACTCGCCTCAAAAGAAAAATGGCTCAAGGTTCAGGGAGGCTCCTATTTCCATACCTTCCTGCAGCCCAAGAACGTCGCATTGCAGAAGCGCTTTTTCGATCGCTACCTGAAAGAAATTCAAAACGGCTGGGAAAGCGAGCCTCGGGTCGAAGTGCAGATCCGCGCGGCCGGCGACACGATCAAGCGCACCGCGCAGGCCGGCGACTGGCCCATACCAGAAGCCAAATTCACAAAATACTCGCTCGACGCTGCGGCAAAAACGATCCTGACCGAAGAACCAAGGAGTGCAGCAAGCGCCAGCTATCCTGCCATCAGCGAAGGCATCACGTTTTCAACGCCGGTATTTGCGCAGGAAACAGAAATCGTCGGTCCGGTCAAAGCGAGGCTCTACGTTTCCTCCAGCACCGCCGATATGGACCTTTTTGCGACCATTTGCGCCTTCGACGCTGCAGGCAAGGAAATGACCTTCATCGGCGCGCCGGAACCCAAAACCCCGGTCACGCAAGGATGGCTCCGCGTGTCCCAACGCAAGCTCGATCCAGCCAGAACCCTGGAATATCTGCCCTACTACCCCCACGACGAGCGACAGCCGCTAAAGCCGGGGGAAATCTATGAAGTGGATCTGGAAATCTGGCCTATGGCGCTGGCCTTGCCGCCCGGCTCAACACTCACGCTGACCATTCAAGGCAAGGATTTCGAGCGTGCGGGCGAAACAGGCCCCATGCGTGGGGTCGCCTGGTTCACCCATGACGAGCCGCGCGACCGGCCCGCCGAATTGTTCCACGGTACGAACACCCTGCACACAGGCGGGACACACGATTCATATTTGCTGCTGCCAGTGCTGGCCTAACCGGCCCTCTCGGCCTATAACTTGCCAGTTGAAGGATTTTCCGCGATGTCTCCCAAAAGGATGGCGTGCGGGCGCGACCGGGAGTGAAAGATGAAGTTCGGTTTTTTCGGCGGCGCCAATTCCAAGCGTGGCGGCGACAATGCCGACACAAGCGATTACAACCGCGTCATTGATATCGTGACCGAGGCCGACCGGCTCGGCTATCACGGCATATTCATGGTGGAACATCACTTCACTGGCATCGGTCAGGTTTCAGCCACGCTGAACATGTTGAGCTATCTGGCGGCCAGGACCAGGAACATACGCCTCGGCACAGCGGTCACGGTCCTTCCCTGGCACAATCCCGTTCTGGTGGCGGAGCAGGCGGCAACCGTTGATCTGCTCTCTGGCGGCCGCCTCGACTTCGGTGTCGGCAAGGGATATCGCGACAATGAGTTCGAGGGTTTCACAATCCCCAAAGAGGAAGCCGACGAGCGCTATCAGGAATCATTGTCGGTCATCCTCAAGGCGTTCACTTCGGATCAACGCTTTTCCCATCATGGCAAATATTGGCAATTCGAAAATATCATCGTCGAGCCGCCGACCGTGCAAAAGCCACATCCGCCCATCTGGATTGCCGCTGGGTCAGACGACAGTATCCGCGCCGTCGCCAAATCCGGGCATAACGTCATGTTCGACCAGTTCGCCAATATAGCGCGGACCAAAGAACGCCTCGATATTTGGAAGGAAGCCTGCGCCGAATGCGGCCGTCAATACGATCCCATGCAGGTGACCGTTGCGCGGGGCATTTTCATCACGCGCACGCAGCAGGAATATGAGACAGCGCTAAAAACACGCAAGGAAGGGCTGGCGAAATTCGTGTCGAATTTCGGCAATCTGCCGGGACAGGAGGGCAAGTCCCCCAAACCGGAGAGTTACAGCGACGCCATATTTGAAGATGAATCGGGAGCGCTCATCGGTGATCCCGCGCGCATCATCCAGCAGATCAATGTGCTCAAGGACATTGGTTTCGAATACATCATCATGACCATGCCGCAGAAGGTGGAGACCGTGCGGATCTTCGCCGAAGAAATCATGCCACGCGTTCAATCACTGGCCATCGCAGCTGAATAAGTCGCGCCGGAGGTTTCCATGAATGTAAATGTCGCCTCGCCCGCTATCGTCCAGACTGACAAGGCCGTTCCGTTCGAAACTGAACGCGTGGGCCGGCATCTGGGCGCAGAGATTCACGGGCTCGATCTCAAGCAGGGACTGAATCAAGCGACCTATGAAAATCTGTTGGCTGCCCTCACCGAACACAAGATCATCGTGTTGCGAGATCAGCATATCAACACGAAACAGCATGTGGAAATCAGCCGCATGTTCGGCGAGCTGGAAGTGCATCCGTTCAGGCCGCAGGGTGAGTTCCCTGAAATCCTCGTGCTCGACAACCACAAGGACAATCCAGTCCTCTCCACCGACGTGTGGCACTCCGATACAACATTCCGCATCAAGCCAACAAAATACACCATATTGCGAAACCAGATCTTGCCCAAGCTCGGCGGTGATACGCTTTGGTGCGATATGGAGCAGGTCTACCAAAGCCTTAGCGCACCATTCCGCGCCTTTATTGACCCCCTGAAGGTCTGGCATGACTTCAAGAATTTCCGCGTGCTTTTCAAGAAAACGCCGGAAGATCAGGAACGCCTACGCAAGATGGAAGAACTCTATCCCAACCCTTTGCATCCCCTGGTGCGCACACACCCCATCAGTGGACGCAGGTGCGTGTATGTAAACCCACAATTCACGTTGCGGATCGACGGGCTCAACGAAGACGAAAGCGACGCTGTACTAAAGGTCCTCTACGAGCCGGTCCATACACCCGAGTATCAGTTCCGGCTGCGCTGGACCGAAGGCACGCTGATCATGTGGGACAATATGTCGACGCAACATTATGCGGCGAACGATTATTATCCCGATCGCCGCCGCATGGAGCGCACGGCCGTATGCGGCGATATTCCCGTCTAACGTTCGATCACAGACTTCGCCCGTTCGAGAATGTTGCGGGGAAATTTCGAGAACTTTGTCAGCAACGCGACAATATCCGCTGCGGGAACCGGGTCGATATCAAGACCGGCCCTGTTGGCTTCCGCCAGAAAGTCTGGATCCTTCAAGGTTGCAACAAAGGCGTCCCGAAGAGCATTAAGGCGTTCTTCGGGAATGCCAGGTGGCGCTGCATAAGGGCGCGACAACAGCAATTGTCCAAAATGAAAATCAAGTACACCTCGATCTTCCTCGGACTTCGCATAATCGAAGGCATGCGGAACGTCGCCATATTCCAGCGATTTCTTTGGACCGACCTGCATGACAAGTTTCAGAGCGCCTGAGGAGACTTCGCGATTCCACGATGTCTTGATCGACGATGAAAACATGCCGCAACTGCCGGCAACCTCACCGCGCTGCATCGCTAGATTGATATCGCGAGAACCTTGATAACCGTTGATGACCTTGATCTTTGCTCCAAGCACATTGGCGAGAATCTGCGGATGTTGAGATGTGATCGCCGACGGCGCACCACCCCCAAACACAGTTTCCTTCTCCATCACTTCGCCCCAGGATGTCGCGTTGCCCAGCCTGCGCCAAACACCGCAATACGACGCTTCCTGCGACATTGACCCGAGCCAGCCGAATTTCAACGGGTCAAACCGAGCCTTGTCATTATTGAGAAAAGGCTCCACCGCGACAGAAGATGCAATAATGACGAAAGCGGTGCCATCCTTTGGCGCAGCATTGTACATGTGATTGGCAGCCACGAGTGACCCCGCCCCCGGCATATTTGACGCCACCACAGAGGGATTACCGGGAATGAATTTCCCCATGAAACGCGCAAGTACACGCGAATTGGCGTCATACCCCCCGCCCGGCGGAAATCCGACAACCACGCTTACGGTCTTGCCGCGGTAAAACTCCGCCACCGGCTGAGCCAAAGCCGGCCCACAGGCGCAGCCAAAAGCAATTGTCGCAATCCACGGCAAACGCCTTACACTCTTCATCGGCAGTGCTCCCTCACAACGAGATTACATGTCGCCAAGAAGATGACCAACCCCGGCTTCACGCGCCCAGAACTCCCAACCGCGCTTCATCGCCACAGTTTCGGTATCAAGCTTGAGCCGAGCCTCGATCTCTCCACGCGACAGCGCAATATATTCGCCCAGTCGCATCGCGTTCATCAAAACGCGTGCATTGCGTGGAATGTAGACAGCGAGGCGAACCAGATCATTGATCGAGCGTCCCGCGCAAACAAAGCCATGGCCGCGCATAAGAGCCAGGCGATTGCAATCGAGGCATTTCGCAAGATCACGGCTGTGATCCATGTTCGTGACCAGAAGCGTCGTCTCTTCTCCGAATTTGTCGGCAATATCCCACACGGGTACATCATGCCCCATATCGCCGACAGCATGAATAACCGGCCGTAGACGTACTTTTTTAGAAATCGAAAACGGCAACAGGTCCTCAGCATGTGAATGCAAAACGGCATGCACATCGGCGCGCTTCTCGTACACGCCACCATGAATGAAGCGTTCGAGATAAGGTGAGCGCGTGTCGCCATCAGCGGGCGTGCCATCAAGATTATATTCGATAATATCGCTCTCCTCGACTAGTGCGGGACTAAGCGAGCGTGACAGGAGATATTTGTTGGGATCGTGCGGATGCCGCATACTGACATGCCCATATGCATCCAGAACGCCTTGCTGTCCCAAAATGCGGTTGGCGATAACGACGTCGCGCTTGACCCGTGTAATGGCGTCTACACTCATGGCTCTACTCCTTTACTTCAATGAACAAATCCTTCAGCGAAGGCTTGCTTGCAATCATGTGATGGCGGTACATCAGTTCGATGGCTTTCTCGAGTGCAGGCCGGTTTTTCTCAAGCCCGTAAGGCCAGGGATCGCCACCAAAGACTTTGGCTATTTCATCTATGTCGTCGTAAAGAAAGGGAAGCATGTATTTTTGCGCCCCTGTATAGCAGGCTTGCTCCCAGGCGAGATTTTTCGACGCATTGAAAGCGTCATAGAGAGGCTGTGCGATCCACGGATTTTTTTCGTATACGCTCTTGCGAATAGCCAGCAGATGCATGATGGGATGAATTTTCGTGCGTTGAAAGAACTCGCGTTCCACTTGACGAAAATTTGGCCACAGGCGCACGACATTGGGATCGGTGTAGAGCTCTGCCGGATTGACGCCGCCAATAATTGAATCAATCTCGCCTCGCGCCAGCAATTGACCCAGCGAATACTGGGTCTTGTTCTGCTCGATTTTTACCGGCTTCAGCAACGGCGGCGGATTTGGATTGCCATGCGAACCTGGCTTTTCGACAGCGCCCTGCACCCAGGTCACGTCGGACAGATCCACGCCATAATCATCTTCCAGCACGCCCCGGCACCACAGCGCCGCGCTCATCGTATAAAGCGGCACCCCGATCCGTTTGCCAGCAAGATCTTTAGGAGAATTGATTCCCTTGTTCTTGTTGATCGTTATGAAACTGTGGCGAAACACTTTTGATGGAAAGACTGGCAACGCAACGAACGGATTGTTACCCAACAGCGTCATCGCAATATGTTCAGACGACGAAAATTCAGCCAGATCATATTCATCAGTCGCCATGACCCGGTCAAACAAAACGCGCGGCGAATAGCTCGAATCTACTTCCAGATCGATCCCCTTGGCGACAACTTGTTTCAGGCGCAACGGTTCGATGCGATCATAAGCTCCGCATGCAAACTTCAGTTTCAAATCAGCCACGTCGCTCTCCCTCAATGTTTCTTCTTGGCATTCTGGATGATTTCCCAAAGACGTTGTGGCGTTGCAGGCATTTGCACGTCGCGAATATTGAAAGGCGAAAGTGCGTCAACGAGCGCGTTGGCGACGGCCGGCAAAGCGCCGACGCAGCCAGCCTCGCCTGCTCCCTTGACGCCAAGCGGATTCGTATTAGTCGGCACGGGGTTGCTCTGGATATGCACGTAGGAAAAATCCTTGGCGTGCGGCATCGTGTAATCCATGAAGGACCCGGTCTGTAAGTCTCCGGTCTGCGGATCATAACGCAGTTCTTCCATCATCATTTGGCCAACGCCTTGCGAGATGCCTCCCACAATCTGGCCTTTCAGCAACAAAGGATTCATGACGTTGCCCACATCATCAACCACACAGTAATTGACGATTTCAGTTTCGCCTGTGTCTTCATCGATTTCCAGTTCGACGATATGGCAGCCGTTGGGATAATTTGCTGCCTTGTTGTTATAGACAGCGCTGGAATTCAGGCCCGGCTCCTCACCATCAGGCAATTGGTTCGGCCTTGAAGCCATGAGCACGACTTCCTTCATACTGATACTGCCGCCGGTTTTTGTGGCTTTGAATACGCCTTCGCCATATTCAACATCTTCAGGCGCACTTTGCAACGCATGGGCTGCTATCCGCTTGGCCTTCACGATGATCTTGTCCGCAGCCATCACCATGGCGCCGCCGCCGATGGCCGATGTCCGCGAACCACCCGTGCCTTCGCCGTAAAATACGATATCCGTATCGCCCTGCTCGTAGTGAACGTCTTTGGGGTCAACCCCGAGCTTGTCGCAAACCAGTTGCTTAAATACGGTCTCATGGCCCTGCCCATGCGACACGGAGCCTGAAATCAAGGTCATGCTGCCTGTCCGGTCAAACCGAATTTCAGCGCCCTCTATGCCCGGCGATGCAGCCTTTTCGATGGAATTTGAAATACCGATCCCACGGAACTTTCCGCGCTGGCGCGCTTCTGCACGGCGGGCCTCAAAGCCTTTCCAGTCCGCCATTTCGAGGCAGATATCCATGTTCCTTTCAAATTCGCCGCTGTCATACAGAAAATTCAGCGCTGACATATACGGCAGCATCGAAGGCGAAATCAGATTGCGCCGGCGCAGCTCCACCGGATCCATCTTGAGTTCCCGCGCGGCGCAGTCCACCAGACGTTCCAGCACATAAGCCGCTTCAGGCCTCCCGTTACCACGATAGGGCCGCATCCAGTGCGTGTGCGTGAAGGCTGCCGTCACATCAATGTGAATGCCACCAAATGTATAGACACCAGCCAGCGTGCCCAGATTGCTGATCGGTCCACCTTCCGAGCCCGGCTGTACATAGGCACCGAGATTGGCAATTGTCCTGATCCGCATACCCAGAAACTTGCCGTTCTTGTCGAGCGCCAAATGCGCCTCGGTTACATTGTCGCGCGCAGCCGCATCGGACAGAAATGACTCACTTCTTGTCGCCGTCCATTTCACCGGACGCCCGATGATTTTGGCCGCAAGCAATACAAGACCGACTTCGTTAAACACACCCGATTTCATGCCGAAACTGCCGCCGATGTCACCGGCAACGACGCGCAATTTGGTTTCGGGAATGCGCAGCGTTTCTGCGAGCTTCTCACGAAAGTCCAGCGCCCGCTGCAATGTAGTGTAGACCGTGTAGCGATCAGCAGCCTTGTCATAAACCCCGATGGAGCCACGCGGCTCCATCGTCGCGGCCATGACCCGGGTGATGTTGAACGTCTGCTTGACAACGTGATCGGCGACTTCGAATGCAGCGTCCGTCTTTTCCTTGTCGCCTTCAATATGGACATAGCAGATGTTGTCCGGATTATCGGCGTGAACCACAGGTGCGCCCGGCTTCAGCGCATCGAGCGCCGTAAGAACTGCTGGCAAGGGCTCGTATTCGACATCAATCAGTTCAAGAGCGTCCAGCGCCTGGTGCTTGGTTTCCGCGACAACGAACGCAACATAATCACCGATCCAGCGCACACGATCCCGTGTCATGCCTGGTAGTCCAGGACGATACATGGGAGCGCCGTCGCGCTTCTTCTTTCCTGTGGGCCGGGGCAAATCGTCATAGCCCGAAGCATTCCAGTCTTGCCAGGTCAGAACAGCCAAAACCCCGGGTGCAGCCTTTGCAGCCGATGTATCTAGCTTCAAAATTTTCGCATGAGCGTGTTTGGCGCGCAGCACAACGCCCCACGCCATATTCGGCAGTGCGAGATCGTCGACATAGCGTCCACCGCCGCGAAGCAATCTTGGATCTTCAAATCGTGTGACCGGCTGTCCCAGTGCATATTCACCCATGATATCCTCCCATCCTTGGTCAGGCGCGATTGGCCTTCAATACGAAATCCGCACAGCGTTCGCCGATCATGATCGACGGCGCGTTTGTATTGCCACTTATGACCTGCGGCATGATCGAGGCATCGGCAACACGAAGCCTCGGCACACCACGAACACGCAGCTGGTTGTCCACGACAGCCATATCATCAGAACCCATTCTGCACGTGCCAGCCGGGTGATAGACAGTCTTGGCGACCTTTCGGATATGATCTTCGATGACGGTGTCGCTAATTTCATCCGGCCCGCCGGGCGTCAGTTCGCTTTCGATCAATTTGGCCAGCGAGGGCGAGCGGAATATCCTGCGCGCCATTTTCACGCCGCGAACAAGCGTCTCCATGTCCTCGCTTTCACCAAGCACATTGGCGTTGAGCAGAATGGGGTCGCCCGCATTGGAGGAGCGCAACCGTACGCGCCCGCGGGATTTCGGCCTGAGGACACAGGGGTTCACTGACATGCCGTGGAATGGCGGCGGCGGCTTGTCCACATCGCCGCTCAAGACCGGGATGACATGGAACTGCACATCAGGACGCCCGGAGCCAGACGTATCGATGAAGCCGCCGGTTTCGATCAGATTGGAATTGAGGATGCCGCGTTTGAACAGCACATATTCCAGTCCATGCCGAATGGCGCGCAGCCCCCGGTCCTGTGCCCAGAAGCCCCAGGGGACATTGAGTTTCGCATAGCAGGGCGCACCCACATGGTCGCGGAAATTCTCGCCCACGCCCGGCAAGTCACGCCGCACCGGAATTCCGGTTTCGGCCAGATGCGCCGCTGGGCCAATGCCGTTCAGGAGCAATATTTTCGGGCTGGCGAGCGCGCCCGCGCTGAGGATGACTTCTTCCCTGGCGCGTGCGGTGATTATCTCTGTTCCCGCGCCACGATAACTGACGCCCGCAGCCGCGCCATTTTCCAGAACAAGACTTTCGACCTGGGCTCCCGTGCGCAGTGTCAGCAGCTTGTTGTCTCTAACGCGCGCCAGATAGGTCGCAGCGGTTGAGCCACGTTTGGCGGCGGAAATCGTGTTCTGATAGAAACCGGCGCCTTCCTGGTTCGATCCGTTGAAATCGTCATTGAAAGGAATTCCCGCTTCCTGCGCCGCACGCAAAAAAGCATAACCTACGGGATTGCGATATTTGGAATCGCTGACAACCAGCGGTCCACCGGTTCCATGCAATGGACCAGCCAGTCGCTCGTTGGCTTCGCTCTTGATGAAGAACGGCAGCACGTCGTCATACCCCCAGCCTGCGCAGCCGGCATCGCGCCAGTCATCATAGTCTTGGGCCTGACCACGGATATAGATCATGGCGTTGACCGAAGAGCCGCCACCGACAGTCTTGCCCTGGGGAATGAAGAATGGGCGGCCATTCAAGGCGGGCTCAGGCTCGCTCTGATACATCCAGAAGCGTTTGGTGCCGATCAACCTGAAAAACATCGCGGGAATGCTGACCAATGGCGAACGCTCCGGCGGACCCGCTTCCAGCGCCAAAACGCTTTTGCCAGCCTCAATCAGCCGAGTGACGACAGTGCAGCCAGCCGAACCCGCACCGATGACAATATAATCGTAAGTTTCCATGCACTAGTTCGTTTCTTCCCTTGCCCACCGCTGACCGGGGACCAGATGTGTTCTATGCCGCTTTGCAAGCAACCTCGGTCTGGCATAAACCATCATCACAGCCATCGGAAGAGCAGTTTGATGTTTGATGCATTGCGTGGGTTCTTGAGCAATCTGGCAACGCCTGTCGCCAGCCGCCGCCATTTTGACGAAAACGACCACCGCCTCGCCGCGGTCGCGTTATTGATCCATGTCGCCGATTCTGATGGGGACTTCGACAAGCAGGAAAATCAGCGGCTGCGAGAGATCATCAAGGAAAAGTTCGAACTTGATGCCGGGACTGCCATCCAGCTCGTTCGCGACGCCTTGAAAAGCGATCGGGAGGCTGTCGGCATCGACCATTTCGTCAACATCCTCAAACGCGTACTGGACGAAAGCGGCCGGCTCAAATTGGTTGAAATGATTTGGGATATCGTTTTCGCAGACGGCGAAGCCAACGAAACCGAAGAATCCATTGTCTGGCGCATCGCCGCCATGTTCGGAATTGGCGAGACGGATCTGGAAACATTGCGCCGCAGCCGCTCGCCGGGCCATTGGCCGGACACCAGCTCGTGAACGCCCAGCCCGTTCTCATTACCGGAGCCTCCGGGGGCATTGGCGCTGATCTCGCCAGGATTTTTGCAAAGGCGGGTCATCCCCTGGCTCTGGCCGCACGCAACCGGCAGGCTATGGAAATCCTCGCGGCCGAATTGGGAAATCCCGGCGGCCAGAAACCCCTCATTGTCGCGCTGGGCCTGACACTGCCCGACGCTCCGGGCCAACTCGCCGAAGCGCTGGCGGCGGCAAGCTTCGAACCCGCAATTCTGGTCAACAATGCCGGCTATGGCATGAATGGAAGGGTTTCCAGGCTCGATCCCGCCGGGCAGCTCGGCATCATCGATCTGAATATTCGCAGTTTGACCGCCCTCACCCTGATTTTCCTTCCCTCGATCGAAAAATCCAAGGGCCGTATCCTGAATGTGGCTTCCACGGCAGCCTTTCTGCCTGGCCCAGGCATGGCAGTCTATTATGCCAGCAAGGCCTATGTCCTCTCGTTCAGTCAGGCGCTTGCCCAGGAAATGGCCAACAAGAACGTAACCGTGACCGCTCTCTGCCCCGGCCCTACAGCGACAGGCTTTTTTGACCGGGTCGGCGGTTACACTGCAAAACTCAAAAGTTTCGGGATGATGGATTCGATGACCGTCGCACAGGCCGGATTCGATGGCTTGATGGCTGGCCGCCGTGTTGTCGTGCCCGGCGCGATGAACAAATTGATGACCAGCCTCATGCCCTTTGTACCCCGCCAGGTCCTCTTGCCCATCATGGCGCGCCTCCAGCTGGGAAAATAAGCAAGTTGGCGAACAAGAAAGCTTGACGTTGACCGTCTGAATTCCGATTCTAGCCATATGAAACAGATTGACCGCCAGTTCTCGTCTGCGGGGAAAATCCTCGTAGTCCTGCATCAGGAGCAATCGACCCCGGGTCGCGTCGGGGTGCTTCTGTCACGCATGGGATTTGACATTGTCGAATGTCGCCCCCGTTTTGGCGATCCGCTGCCTGAAACCCTGCAAGATTATGCGGGCACAGTAATCTTCGGCGGCCCCATGAGCGCCAATGATCCCGATGATTTCATCCGCCGGGAAATTGACTGGATCGGTGTCTCACTGAAAGAGAACAAGCCGTTGCTGGGCCTCTGTCTGGGCGCACAGATGATTGCACGTCACCTTGGCGAACGTGTTTACGTGCATGACGATGCCGGCGCAGAGATCGGCTATTATCCGGTGCGCCCGACGGAAGCAGGACGCTCATTATGCCAATCCCCGTTTCCTGAAACGGTCTATCAATGGCATCGAGAAGGATTTGATCTGCCCCGCGCTGCGACATTGCTGGCTGAAGGCGACATGTTTCCTGTGCAGGCGTTTCAATACGCAAGCGCCACTGCGCTGCAGTTTCACCCTGAAGTTACCTACATCAACATCTGCCGCTGGACGACGCGAGCGGGCGAACGCATGGAAGGCAATGGCGCACAGCCGCGCAAGGCCCATGTCGACGGCTGGTTCCAGCATGACCGGCCCATCGCCCGCTGGACGACTGAATTTCTGCACCGCTGGAGCCGGGCCGGTCAGCCCGCGCAGAAAACCTGACGCAATCAGGGCGGCGGCATGATGATGCCAGCGGCTCTGAAACGCCTGAAAATTTCAAATCGCAGATCGCTGCGTGTCCTGCCCATATGGTCGACATCATCGACAAAACAACGCAAATCGAAATTCAATGTCGTATTTGCAAATTCCGTGAACATGACACTCGGCGCCGGCGCTTGCAGGACGTGGGGATGATTTATGGCGCACGCCACCAAGATGTCGCGCACGTCTTCGGGATCAGATTTGTAGTCCACCTTGATTTCCAGGTTGAACCGTCCGTTCCTGTCCATCCGGACCCAATTCTTGACGACACCGGAGATCAGGTTGGAATTGGGAACGATGACAGTCTGCCGTTCGAAAGTCTCGATCTCCGTTGAGCGCACGTTGATGCGCTTGACGATGCCTTGATCAGAGCCAACCACGACCCAGTCGCCCACCTTCACAGCTCTTTCCCACAACAGAATAAGACCTGAGACGAAGTTGTTCACGATGGATTGCAGACCAAAACCAATACCGACCGACAACGCGCCGGCAACGATTGCCAGCTTATCGAAACTGAACCCGAGATAGGCGAACGGCAGCGCAATAGCCGCAAGAGCGCCGGCATATCCAGCGCTGGTCGTGATCGAATTCTGCAAACCCGAATCGAGCTCCGTGCTGGGCAGATAGTTTTTTTCCAGCCAGCGTTGAAATGCCCTCGTCGCTATAAAACCGATGAAGAATAACACAATCGCAATCACAACGCCTGAAAGCGAAAAGCTGAGAGCGCCGAAACTGAAACCGAAGAACGCTGCCTGCAATGTGTCGAAAATGCTATTGGACTCCACCCCCCAAGGGGCAAGTATAAGAAGGACACTTATGAAATATATCATTAGGGACACAAGACCAGACAACAATATTGAAATCTGTTTGAGCGCGGATGAGCCCACGCCCAACGCCGTCGAAGCGGCTTGCGCGATAGCAGAGTTGGGATTCATGAACTGGCCGATGGCTTCATTGGCAAGTGTATAAAGCAGATAGGCCACCACCAGAATAAACGTCACCCACATGATCTGGGTGATCATGAAGTTTGCAAAATTGATGTAGCCAAAAATGTTTGCGCCAATAATGCCGATGATGGCGGCCCAGACAGCAAGCCACCAGACCGAGAACCAGTCTCGCTTCTTCTCGAGGATCGGACCCAGCTCAATGTCCAATAGTTTGCCCGACCGCGCCGCGCCAAAGAGCGAATTGGCCATGACAATCGCCGCACTGATCGTCAGCAGCGAGCGCACAGCAATCGAAATATCAAGGGGCGCACTCACAATCTGATTGATGGATTCCATCAACCTCAATGCAGCCACGATGCACACAAAATTCAACGCCAATCTATGATAGCGGCGGGCCACATCATCGTGCAACGACAACAGCCGCCACTCGGGACGTCCGGGGGCGAACAGGCCACGCGCCAATCCAACGCACACCGAAATCATGCGGACAACATCCAACACAGCGGCAATAAAAGGCGTCACATATGGCGTGATCAGATCAAAGGACTTGAGAATTTCGACAAACGCCATGGCGACAGCAATCGGCAGAATTGCAATCGTCAGAGCGACCCAGATTGCAGCAATCGTCTTTTGAAACTTTGAAATTGCGTCGGTTCGGGGCTTTCGTATTACAAACCTGAGCACAAGATAGCGCAAGGCGGCGTATAGGCCAGTCAGAATAAGCACAGCTCCAATAAAGCGCAGCAACCGCGCGCCTTTGAGACGCTGCTGTATTCTATCGAACAAGTCCGAGACAATGAACGTCAGCGTGCGTGATACCCGCGGCATCGCCAGCGAGGCATTGTACCAGACGCTTGGATTGAATGCGCTTGATGTCGGTTTGAAGATTTCGCCAAGTAACAATTCGCGGCGCGCATTGGTAATGTCACCACCCACCTGGGTCACGCGTACAGACAGGACTCGCGCACGTTTGATCTGCGTATCAAGGTCATCAAACGCCTTCTGGTTTTCAGCCCGCGTCTTGGCAGCTTCCGCCGATTCCGGAGGCTCGTTGGCCGCCGGCTTGGCGCCAAGTTGTTCAAGGCGCTGCCTGGCCGCTTCCAGCAGTGGCTGCAGTTCCTCAAGGATTGCCTGATTGTCCGCTGACAACGGCTCCAGTTGGGTCCGAAATTGCAGCAGCGCGGAATCATCAAGCTCGTTGTCGCGAACGGATTTGGAGATGTCATCAATCTTGGCCGCTATGGCTGAAAGCCTTGGCGGCATTTCTGGAGTCTTGTCTTGCGCCAGCGCGTGATAGCCTGCCGCCAGCAACAGGCCCAGGACGAGTATGCGAAGAAAAGCTTGCACATCAGGCTCCGTCCGGCTTTCCCGCCGCTAGTGAATTCATCGGCGCAGGGTCGTCATAAATGTGGACTTTCCCCTGCCAGTCCTGAACCGGTCGCCCCGAGCCGCCGGACTGCGATGAAACATAACTCGGCCCGATCGGGGATTTGCCATGCCCGCCTGGAATATCAAGCACATATTCTGGCATGGCCAACCCCGAGAGACGGCCGCGCAACTGCCGCATCAGGTCTTGCCCGGATTCAAGGGGCAAGCGGAAGTGCGACGTGCCCGGGGCAAGGTCCCCATGATGAAGATAATAGGGTTTGATTCGATTTTCGACGAAGGTCCGCATCAAAGCCGCCAGGATGTCGGCGTCATCATTCACCCCGCGCAACAAAACACTTTGCGAAACCATGGGAAGACCGGCGTCGATCAGGCGGGCGCACGCCGCGCGCGCGCGCGCGCTCATCTCGCGCGGATGATTGGCATGCAGCGCGACAAAAACGGTCTTGCGCGACGACATCAGCGCTGCGATCAATGCCTCATTGATACGCGAAGGATCAACCACGGGAATCCGCGTGTGAATGCGGATGATCTTCACATGGTCTATGGCGGCGAGCCTGGTCATCACCGCTCCAAGGCGGCGCGGCGAAAGCATCAGAGGATCACCCCCCGTCAGGATAACTTCCCAGATTGCCGGCGTGGCAGAAATATATGTGAGTGCTTTCTCCAGTGCCTCAGAGGACAGCACCTGTTCAGCGCCTGGCCCCACGGTCTCCCGCCGGAAACAGAAACGGCAATACACAGGGCAAACAGAAAGCAGTTTCAACAACACCCGGTCGGGATATCGATGCACAATGCCTTCCACGGGAGAATGCACTTCATCGCCAATGGGGTCCGCGAGTTCGTGGGGCGCGCTTTCGAGCTCGCGCTCATCCGGTATGAATTGGCGCGCAATGGGATCATGGGGATCAGAGGGGTCGATTAATGCGACCACATCGGGCGTCAGCGCTACTGCATATCGTTCAGCGACTTTGGCGAGACCAGCTTCGCTGGCAGAAGCAATCAGCCCCGCCGCAGCCAGGTCGCTGGCCGTGCGTAAGCTGGCCTGTATTTCTATGCGTGAATCGTCCGCCATGCCGCCTGTCTAGATCATTTTATGGCAAGCTTCAGGTAATATGTGGCGCATATGCAGTTCGTTTCGGCAAAGGGGTCCAGATGACCTGATCGATATCGGTAGCGCCGCTCACCAGCATGATCAGCCGTTCAACCCCAAGCGCGATCCCGGAGGCTTCAGGCATATCCGCCAGTGCGTCCAGAAAATCCTCGTCCAGAGGATAGCTCTCTCCATATATTCTATTTTTTTCAACCATTTCCGCCTGGAACCGGCGGCGTTGTTCTGATGCATCCGTCAGCTCACCGAACGCATTGGCCAGCTCCACGCCGCAGGCATAAAGCTCGAATCGCTCGGCAAAACGTGGATCACGCGAGCCCCGCGCCAGCGCAGCCTCGCAGGCCGGGTAGAGATCGAGCACAGTCATCCGCCCCATGCCAAGATTGGGCTCGACCCACCCGCTGAGAATTTTACTTAATAGGTCCGACCAGCTGTCGTCGCTCGTTATCCGCAAGCCCAGTTTGGCGGCCTGATCAGCCAGCCCATCCCGATTCCCGCCCTCCAATGTCAGCGTTGCGTCCAGATCGATACCCGCATGCCTTTGAAAAGCCTCACTCACGCTGAGAATTTCGGCGCCCGCAAAAGGATCGCAGCTGCGTCCACGCCAAACCATGAGCCGGGAGCCCGCCGCCTGCGCCGCCAACGCCGTCAGCGCCTGGCAATCTGCGATGAGCTGGTGATACGGCGCGCCGGCCCGGTACCATTCCAGCATCGTAAAGTCTGGCGCGTGCAACGGCCCCCGCTCCCGGTTTCGAAAAACAGGAGCCAGCGTAAAAATGCGCTCTTCCCCGGCGGCCAGCAGTTTCTTGCACGCAAATTCTGGTGAAGTGTGGAGATAAAAAGGCTGGGATTTCCCATCGGGACCCAGATATTCCGTCGCAAAAGCGCTGATATGCGCTTCATTTCCCGGGGAAACCTGCAGGATCGACGTCTCCACTTCGATGAAGTCCTCGCCTGCAAACCAATTCCGCCACGCTGCCAAAATGCGCGCGCGCGCCAGCAAGAACGGACGGCGATCCGCATAAACTTGCCGCGCCCAAAAGGGCGAGGGCGGCCCGGTATGAGTAAAATCCGCCATGAAGCACGCTCGCAGATGCGAATGGGGTGGCGTTGGGCACAATTATGAGTATTGTGCGCCCGATTCCGCCAAAGCCTTGGGTAGGTTGCTATAGGCTTGGCGGTCCATCCATTCAAGCGGCAGGAGTGTCCGATCCAACCGGTCGGAGCCGCCACGACAAGGGAACATCCGCGTGAAAGTCATCGCCAGCTCGATCCGCAAGGGCAACATAATTGAACGTGAGGACGGCAATCTCTATGTCGTTCTGTCTGCCGAAAGTTTTCACCCCGGCAAGGGCACGCCGACAACGCAGATTGACATGCGCGGCCTGGCCACCGGCGTTAAGACCACAGACCGCTACAAGACCACCGAGCAGGTCGAGCGCGCCCATGTTGAAGATCGCGAGCACGATTTTCTTTATAACGATGCCGAGGGCTATCATTTCATGAACAACGAGACCTTCGAGCAGTTGACCCTGACCGAAGATCTTATTGGCGATCAGGCCGCCTATCTGCAGGAGGGCATGAAAGTCATTCTCAGCATCTTTAATGAACTAGCTGTCGGCATCCAGTTGCCGCCGCGCGTCACCTTTGAAATCTCCGAGACGGAGCCTGCCATGAAAGGGCAGACCGCATCGTCCTCCTACAAGCCGGCAATCCTGACCAACGGCGCCCGTATCATGGTGCCACCGCATATTTCCGCTGGCACCCGCGTTGTAGTGAATACCGAAGACGGCAGCTACGTTGAACGCGCCAAGGATTAAGTGTCAGGCCGCCAGAGCAATGGCAGCCAATTCGGAACAGGCCTCTGCGATAGCTTCGCGGAGGCTTTTTATTTGTGTGTCAGCGTCGGCCATGTGTGAACCACCCGCCTGCAGTTCCAGTTCATCCGCCAGAAGGCCCACTCGTTTGGCGCCCACATTATAGCTCATTGATTTCAAGGCGTGTGCTGCTTTGCTTAGAGCCTGCATATCCTGAACCGCCCAAGCCGCTTCGATGTCCGCCAGGGCAGATGGTGCGTGATCGCGATAAAGCGCCGACACGCGAAGCACGAAATCGCTTCGCCCCAATGCAGCCATATCCCGCAATTGCTCCACCAGCGCAAAATCAAGGACCCCATCGCCAGCATCGAATGTGGATTGCGTGGTTTGGTTGGCTGCCGCTTGCCCGGTCAGGAACTGGCTGAGACAAGCCGTCATCGAAGCCATTGTAAACGGCTTGTGCAACACGCCATCCATTCCACATTCGCGCCAGCCATCGGCCGCGCGGCCCACTACATGCGCTGTGACCGCGACAATGATTTGCCTTTGGGAACCAGCTTCGCTCTCCCGGCCTCGGATTTTGCGTGTTGCTTCAAATCCGTCCATACCCGGCATGCTGCCATCCATCAGCACGATATCGTAGTCATGACTCGCGCAAAGACTGACGGCTTCAAGACCATCGCAAGCAAGTTCTGCAATGATCCCAAAACGCCGGAGCGCTTCCTGCGCCACTTCGCGATTGACAGCGCCATCATCCACTACAAGGACACGTGCGCCCGGGAACTGCACATCCTTGCCTGCCTCCCATGTAGACTTGTTGGCCTGCTTCACTGGCCGACCTTCACATACCGCTTGCAAAACCGCACAGATATCCTGACGAGACAAGGGCACTTCCAGACAGACATGGGCCAGACCCCTTGCCTCAAGCCTCTCAAGGCCCGCCTCGCCCAGCCCGGCAAGCGCTATAATGGTTGCTCCGCCTCTGACTGCATTCTCCTCAAGCGACTCGAGCTCCTTGACCCCCGCAGCAATCAAACCTGCGGTTCGCACCTGCGTGGCGAATGTTTCGGTTGATGCTACGCTGACATCAAAGCCTGCCTGAACAAGATAATAACTCAGGGCGTCACACGTCGCTTGCCCGCTGACACAGATCAACGCCTGTTTCCGCGATATATCCGTCAGAAGCGGCCAGGCGCTTGCCTGTGAGTCCTGAGCAGCAGGCAACGAGAAGCTGAAGACGGACCCTTTGCCCAACTGACTTGTCACCGTGATCTCACCCCCCATGGCCGACACCAGCCTCTGGGCAATGGAAAGCCCTAGCCCGGTGCCGCCAAAGCGCCGCGTGGTCGTCTGATCGGCTTGCGAGAATGCGCTGAATATGGATGTGATCTTGTCTGCGGCAATGCCTATTCCCGTATCGCTGACACTGAAGACAACCCGGCCAGACGATTGACCTACGCGCAGAGTCACCGAGCCTGCTTCGGTAAACTTCAATGCATTGTTGACGAGATTGGCAAGCACCTGATTGAGACGAACCGGATCTGCGACGGCGTATTGCGGCGCGTCCACATCAATCCGCGCAATGAGATCAAGCCTTTTCGATTGCGCTCTTTCGCCAAAAAGATTGACCGCGTTTTCAGCGCAGTCTGCTGCTTCAACCGCCAGCTGTTCGACATCAAGTTTGCCGGCTTCAATTTTCGAAAAATCCAGAATGTCGTTGATGATCGCAACCAGGCTCTGCCCAGAGCGCGCGATGACCTCAGCATAGCGCCGGGATCGCGGCGGCAGATCGCCGCCCGCCAGAAGATCGGCCATCACGAGAATACCATTCATTGGCGTGCGAATTTCGTGGCTCATGGTCGCCAGGAAATCTGATTTGGCATTATTCGCAGCCTCGGCTGCGTCGCGCGCGTCGCGGTAATCTTGCGTACGTTCGATTACTTCTTGTTCCAGATTCTCGCGATGCCGGGCGAGCTTCCCGTCACGCTCGCGAATATCGGCAATCATGGTGTTGAACCCACGCACAAGAACGCTGATTTCATCATTGCCCTGACTTTTGAGTTCTGTGGAATAATCGTGATGTGAGCCAACCCGCGCCATCGATCGCGTCAGCATCGTCAACGGGCGTGTGATCGAACGCTGAAGCCGCAACGCAATCAGCAAAGCCAGCACGAGCGCAACCAGCGCGCCGTAGAATGTAACGCTCAGAGCCGACCATAACTGGGCGGGCAAATCTGATGTATCGCTAACAAGTCGTAAACGACCCACAGTCAAACCGCCCGAGACTATAGGGACTTCCAGTTCCGCTGTACGGCTCCGCAATAATGCCCTTAGTGGCATAGCTTCTGCCTCGTGCGTCGAAAACTTGAGATCGCGAACCAATTGTTCTGTTGCGCCGAGATCAGTGAGTTCACGCCCGCTGGCATCCTCCACACCCACGTAAAGTAGTCCAGGAATTCGACCGATGGCCCTCAATACCGTCCGGATTTCCAAGCGATTTCCGCTCACCACCGCCGGCGCGACTCCCGCCGACAAGACCTGTGCAGCAGACAGCATGGAATCGCGTTTGGCCAAGCCATAACGGCTCGCCTCCTGCCAGAGCAATACACATGAAATGAAGATTTGTGCGCCCAGAACAGCAAGGGAAACCAATGCGATTAATTTGATCCGGATAGACAGGGCTCTCAAAAGCTGCATGGCGAACTTTCGTGATGATGGATTAAACAGTTGAACCTAAATATCTAATCATTTCATTAATCGTGAATTTCAAGCATCTGTTAGCTTTCCAGGCCTATAAATGGCTCATGTGCCCCAACCCAATGTCACCGGTCATGATCGAAACCAGCGAAACGAGTTACACCCATGTACTCGAAGCGAGTGTTCGTATGCTCGTTGTCGATGATGACCCCATTCAGCGCGAGTTTGCCACAGTTTATCTGACGACACCTGCGGCCCAAGTGATCGCGGTCCCTACGGCGGAACGGGCGTTGAAGCGTCTTCACAAGGAGCACTTTGATATCGTGCTTGTGGATTTTGAGATGCCGGGCATGGATGGTGTTGAACTGATCAAGGCGATGCGGGCTGAAAGCAAATTCGCAAAGCTGCCCATTATAATGATCACCGGGCACGAAGGCATCGCAACAATAGACGCGGCCTATCGCGCCGGCGCCACATCGTTCGTCACAAAGCCTGTGAACTGGCGCCTGCTGAGCTATCAGATCAAATATGTCATGCGCGCTCATGCCGTCCTCCATGACGATGGCGACCATGCATAAACGAAAAAAATGGCTCGCGGATCTGACCGCGTTCGCCTGGGATGCCTCAGGAAACGTTGGATTGATTGCTGCCATTGCTCTTCCGGGCCTCGTGGCCGTAAGCGTTGTGGCAGTCGAAATGTCTCACTCCTCTTCGATGCAAGCCAAACTGCAAACGCTGGCGGACAGCGCTGCGGTTGGCGCAGCACGGGAAATGCGGCTGGGGAACGCCAAAGACACCACTATCCTCGGGGTCGCGCAAAATATTGTGGCTGCGGGCGCAAGCAATCAGAACATCAACTATAATTTCAGCGGATCAGTCGGCGCCGACAAGCGCACAATTACTGTCAATCTGAATTCCGACGCCTCCGCAGGGCTTGGCGTTGCTGCAGGGTTGGCTAAGTCCGCCATTTCTGTCACCGCCACTGCACGTATCATGGGTGGAGCGCCGGTGTGCGCTGTGGCCCTGAACGAAAAGGATCCTTCGACTTTCGATCTGGAAAAATTGGCGCGGGTAGAAGCACCGAAATGCGCAGTTTACAGCAACAGCAAGTCTGTAAACGGGTTGGAAGCGCGCGACTCCGCGACGCTTACATCCGCCTTCACCTGCTCGGCAGGTGGTTTCAAATCCGGAGGGGGAACGTTCTCTCCTACGCCTGATATCGATTGCCCTAATTTCCCCGATCCGCTCGCTTCCAGACCACCTCCAGTGGTCGGCGCGTGCGAAGCTTCCAAAGAAAAGAAATATATTGCTGGCATCGACACCTTCCTGACGCCCGGCACATATTGCGGTGGCCTGACAATTGACAAGAATGCCCAGGTTACACTGCAACCCGGCATCTACGTATTCAAGGATGGGCCTTTGGTCATCGGCGGGGGATCGCGACTGGTCGGGACAGATATCGGCCTGTTCTTTACCGGCATCAATGCGGGCATGGATATGAAAAAAAATTCCAGCCTTTCACTGAGCGCGCCAAGAACTGGCGACATGACGGGACTGTTAATTTATCAGGACCGCGCTACGATCGTGGATAATGAAAAATTTGAAGTCTCCAGCGACGATGCGTCCAATTTGCTGGGAACCATCTACCTTCCGCGCGGACGGCTCTACGTAGGCGGTGACAAGCCAGTCGCTCAAAAATCCGCCTACACAATCATCGTCGCCAACAAGATCCAGATGTCCGCAGGCCCGACGCTGGTCTTGAATTCGGACTATTCGGCGTCAACAGTGCCTGTGCCCCAGGGCGTGGGCCCGCTATCAAGTGAAATAGCTCTGCAGCGTTGAAATCACGCGACAAGCAAGGGACGTGGAACGTCAGTTTACCCGCGGTGTGACCTTGCCTGCAGAGATCATTTGCGTGATGACATCGGCAACAACGGGTTGCGAGAATAGATAACCCTGCAGGAAGTGGCATCCCGACGAGCGCAGAAAAAGACGCTGTTGCTCAGTCTCAACCCCTTCGGCCGTGATTTTAAGGCCGATAGCCCGTGCCAGCGCGACGATGGCATGTATCACCGAAGCGGAGCGAATATCGTTGAACTTGCGAACGAACTGCGCGTCGATCTTGAGTTTGTCCAAAGGCAATTCCAGCAAAGCAGCCAGTGAAGAATAGCCGGTGCCAAAATCGTCCAGCGCAATGCCCATGCCGAGCTTTCGCAACTCAGAAAGGACATCGCGCATATGTTCGGGGTTCTCGAAATACGAAGTCTCCAGAATTTCAAGTTCGATCCGATGAAACGGGAATCCGGCCTCTTCCACTATCGCGACCAAACCGCCGGTAAGACCAGGCAGCCTGAACTGCACCGGCGAGATGTTCACACCAATGAAAAGGTGAGGCCAAGCCGCTGCATCCCGGCAAGCCGTCCGTAAAACTGAACCCCCGAGCATTTGGATGATTTCCTCGTCATCTTCGACAACGGGAATAAACTGGGCTGGCTTCAAGACTCCACGTTCAGGATGACGCCAACGTACAAGGCATTCCACTCCAGCCAGCTCGCCTGTAGAAGCCAGTACTTGAGGCTGGTACAGAACGAATATCTCGCCGGTCCTGACGGCGTTAATAAGCGCAGATTTTATATCGTAATCGCTCACAGGTGACCCTTGGTAACAGGCTCAGTACGGTATAGTTTACGCCTCACCCATTAAGACTTTGCCTAATTAGTCCTGCGACAACAGCATTGACTCGAAAGACAAACCTCAGCAAACGGAATTCTCAGAACATCAACGGGCCGGTTTATGAATTCCTTTGACACACTGGATATCGCCTGCTCGGGTAACGCCTCCATTCAATTGCGCCGGTATTCCCGGCCAGGGGCGCCGCGTCTTGTCCTGAGCCACGGCAATGGATTTGCCATCGACGGCTATCGCCTGTTTTGGGAGCAGCTGCAATCGGACTATGAATTGTGTCTGTTTGATCTGCGAAATCATGGCGCCAATCCGCTGTCGTCTCTGCAGACTCATTCAATTGCAGCCATGGCTCGAGATCATGTGGATATCGCCGCTTACATTGCAGCCAATTTTGATCCTCGCCCGACGTTCGGCCTTTTCCACTCGGTATCTTCCATCGCCGCCATCCGCGCCGCACTGGATCACAATCTCCAATGGGATGGGCTTATCCTGTACGATCCGCCGCTTATCGCGCCCGCAGAGAATCCTTTGCGGGACATGAACAAGCAGCTGGATCAGACCCTCGCCAACTTTGCGCTGAACCGTCCGCATCACTTTGCCTGCATCGATGAGTTGGCAGCCCAGTTCCGCCAACGCCTTGGACGCAGCTGGGCAGCGGGCGCGGAATTCGACATGGCCAAAGCCATCACCCGCCCCTCGCCAGGCGGTGGCTACGAACTGTCCTGCCCCGGAAAATATGAAGCGCGAATCTATACAGAAAATGCAGAATTCGATTCATTTGAGGCAATGGCCGCACTGAAGCCGCCGGTCTATCTGATCTGCGCCGATCCAGCAGCCCCGCGCGCCCTTTCACCCGCGTTTTCCGGCCCGCAGGCCGCCGCAAAATTCGGATTTAAGCACGTCTCAATCCCCGGCACGGGTCATCTCTTGCAAATCGAAAAGCCAGAGCTCGTCGCCGAGACTACACGCAAGTTCATCCAGCAGATGTTGCCGGCCTGATTCCCGACGCTGCAAGGTCGCAGGTCCTGTTCCGCGAAAGCCGGAAGGTTCTTACAAGCTGTCGCGATACGCCCTGTGTTGGGGCGGTCTGAAGGATTGCGCCATGCAAAATATAGGACTGCGTTATCGCGCGCCTATTTCATGATATCCGTTGCAGCCTTGAGCATCGTGACACGATCCACAAAGGCCACCTCGCCCATCAACTTCACCTCCGCCATGCGTTTGGTGTCCGGATCGGTCAACCGTTCAGCGACGCCCTTGAGAACAGTCCCCATCCAGGCATTCGCATAAGCAAGTTGCGACTCCATATCCAGGAAGTGATTGATAAACACACGCGCGGCGTTTGGATGCGGTGCGCCGCGCAGGATCGCACCGCGAATAGCGGTGTAAGGGCAGCCGTCCGTAGGCAGGATGACCTTGACTGGCAGACCCTTGAGATCGGACGCAAATGCAAGAATCTGCGAAATGAACAAAGGATTTTCGCCTCGCGCGACACGCCGTGAATTGGCTCGAAGATCGCGATTAATCACAATGTCCTGCTGTGCCAGTCTTTCGGCGAAAGACTGGCCGTACTGCTTGTAAAGAACCGCAAACACTGTCTGTCCAGAGCCGACGGCGCGCATGTCGTCGGACAATATCTTGCCCTTCCATTTGGGATCGAGAATATCCTTCCATTCCCTGGGGTGATCAGCCTCTTTTACCAGTGCCGTGTTGACGAGCATGCAAACATTCTGCACCCAGGCAGGGATGGAATATTCGTCGATCGGAAATTCTGGCCGGATGTTTCCCATGTTCGGAACGCCGCCGTGCCTAGCGATGAAATTCGTTTCCTGTTGTTCCAGTATCGAGGCGCGACCGTGAAACTCGATATCTGAAATATAACGTTGCGAAGTCTGCTCAACGCGCACCCGCTCAGTCAATTCACTCGCGCGCGCATCATATTCCTGAACCTTGATGCCGTATTTGGCCGTGAATGCATTCACAACGATGCGCCAGTGCGGCGCGCCCAGCTGCGCGTGATAGACAAGCACCGTGCCCTCTTTCTTGGCGTCAGCAATCACCTTGTCCCAATCGCTTTGGGCAAGGGCTGGCGCGCCAGTCAGCGCTACCAGGGAGGCCAGGGCCAGCCCGCGGTACATTGAATGAAACATATTTTTCCCCTCGAAATCGCCGTTGATCTTTCGATACGTTTTCACTTCATCATCTTCTTCGCAAGGTCGAGCATTTCGACACGATCATTATAGTCGATTTCGCCCATCAGCTTCACCTGCGCAAAGGCCCGCGATTCAGGCGTCGCAAGCTTTTCTGTAACGCCCTTCACAACTGTACCAACCCAGGCATTTCCATAGGTCACCTGCGACTGCATATCGATAAAGTGATTCATGAAAAGGCGAGCAGCATTGGGATGCGGCGCGCCACGCAACATGGCGCTGCGAATGGGCGTATAGGGACAGCCATCACTGGGCAGGACGACCTTGATAGGCAGACCATTCAGGTCCGAGGCCAGCGCAATCTGCTGGGTCAGCAGAATGGGAAACTCACCCCGCGCGACACGCCGCGAGCCCATGCGCAAATCGCGGTCGATCACCAGATCCTGCGCTTGCAGCTTTTCAAGAAATGCCTTCCCATAAACCTTGTAGAACACCGCGAACAAGGTCTGGCCCGTTCCAAGCACGCGCATATCGTCGGTCAGCATCTTGCCCTTCCACCTGGGATCAAGCAGATCCTTCCACTCACGCGGCGATTCGTCAGGTTTCACAAGACTCGTATTATAAAGAAAGCAGACATTTTGAACCCACGCCGGCACCGAGTATTCGTCTGCAGGAAACTCTTCCCGCAGATTGACGGTATTGGGCATGCCGCCGTGCTTCTGTACAAAATCCGTCTCGCGTTGTTGCAAGATGGAAGTACGACCGTGGAATTCGATGTCGGCGAGATAACGCCCGGCCGTCTGTTCGACTCTGATTTTCTCGGTCATTTCGCTGGCGCGTGCGTCATAAACCTGCACTTTAACGCCATATCTGGATTCAAAATCCTTGACGACCGATTGCCAGTGCGGCGTCGAATGCTGGGACTGATAAACGTAGACAAGCCCTTCCTTCTTCGCGGCGGCAACAACGGCGCTCCACTCCGCCTGCGCCACCACAGGCCCGAGAAAAGCACCAGACAGCAAACCCGCCAGAGTGAACATCTTGCCATAGCGAGCAAGGCGCGCGGAAACTGAATGCATTTGCGTTCCTCCCATTTCTGCCCACATAGCTGCGCAGCATATCGCGCCTGCGCGCACTTGAGCCGCGCGTGAACACGAATTGGACCTACTATAGCGCACGAGGCGCAGATGCGATAGATTTGCCCGTAGGCGAGAAAAGGCTGCGGGCGGAAACAGCGTATGGACGATCTGGTACAAACTTCTGACAGGACAGCCGCGAAGCTGCGGCCAGGCATCTTCGGTCATCCCGCTATAGATTGTGATGTGCATATCGCCGTGCCGTCGACCGAAGCTCTCATGCCCTATCTCGACGCGTTTTGGTTTGACGCGTTCAAATCGCGGGGCATCAACCGGACAAGCTTCACGATGACGGGCGATGCGCCTAACGCGCCCATGGCGGCCCGGCCGGACTGGCGGCCCAAAGACGCGCGGCCTGGCAGCGATCTGGCACTCTTGCAGAAGGGTGCGCTGGACGGCTTCGGCTCCAGCATTGCCATCGCAAACTGCGTCTTCGGCGGCATCGCCCTGCACAGTGAAGATATAGTTGCAGCGTTATGCAAGGCCGTGAATGATTGGGTTGCCGAGCATTGGCTCAACAAGGAACCGCGCCTGCGGGCCTCCATTCTCGTGCCCCTGAACTCAATCGAGCTGGCCATCGAGGAAATTGAGCGCCGCGCCGGTGACAAGCGCTTTGTGCAAGTGCTGATGCTCGCCATGGGACATGATCTTTTGGGCAAGCGCCAGCACTGGCCGATCTATGAAGCTGCCCATCGCCATAATCTGCCGATCAATATTCATGCCGGCTCACTCTATAATCACCCGCCAATGGCAGGCTGGGGTTCCTTTGCCTATGAAGACTATGTTGCCCAGGCATTTTCTTTCGAAAATCAGGTCCTGAGCCTCGTTTCTGAAGGCGTATTTCAGAAATTCCCGGGGCTGAAATTCGTATTGTCGGAATCCGGCGTGACATGGATGCCAGCCTGCCTTTGGCGATTCAACAAGACCTGGCGGGGCGTTCGGCCGGAGGTCCCCTGGGTCAAACGCATTCCAGGCGATATCGTGCGTGAGAACATCCGCCTGACATTGCAACCCTTAGACGCGCCCGATCACACCGGCGCTGTGGAGCGGTTTGTCGATCAGATGAAATCCGACCGTATGCTGCTTTTCTCGACGGACTTTCCCCATTGGCATTTCGAAGGAACGGACGCGCTACCAGTCCCCGCGTCCTCGCCGATTGCCAGGCGCATCCTTCTCGACAATCCCCTAGACACCTACCCGCGCCTGCGCGAAACCCTCGACACTTCGGAGGCTGCAGCATGAGTGACGTCATAACCAGAAGCCAGCCTGCGCCCGTCATGATAGGCGGCAAACAACGCTTGTCTGTCATCGATTGTGATATTCATCCACAATTCGGAAGCAAGGATGAAATCCTCCCGTTCCTCCCGGAGCGCTGGCAGGACTATATGAAGACCTATGGCGGACTGTACCGTCAGGCGCTCGCCGATACTCTGTCGCATCCGCGCATGGCCCCCGATGTCGCCCGCAACGATGCGTGGCCGCCCAAGGGACCGCCCGGCTCCGATCTGGCCTTCATGCGCGAGCAGCATCTGGACGCCAATAATATCGACCATGGCATGCTGATGCCGCTCAATCGCGGCCCCGCCAACCAGCGCAATCTCGATTTTGGCGCCGCCCTGGCCCATGCTGTGAATGATTGGCAATTGCACTATTGGGTAAACCCTGAACCACGTCTGCACGGTTCCATCGTTATTGCGCATGATGACGCCAAGGCTGCCGTTGTCGAAATTGAACTGCGCGCCAAAGATAAATCTTTCTCTCAGATCATGATGCCACCGCACTCCATAGAGCCGTTGGGACGCCGCAAATACTGGCCTGTTTACGAGGCTGCGCAGGCATGCAACCTTCCGATTTCCTTTCATGTCAGCGGCGTAAATGGCTTTGCCTCCACGGGCAGCGGCTCGCCTTCATATTATATCGAAGAACATCATACCAATGTACGCGGCATGCAGAGCCTCATCACCAGCATGGTACTGGAGGGCGTGTTTGAACAATTCCCCCAGCTGAGAATAGTTCTGGTTGAAGGCGGCCTCGCCTGGGCGCCATCGCTCAAATGGCGTCTCGACAAGCATTGGATGCGGTTTCGCTTGGAAGTACCGCACCTCAAACGCCCGCCCTCCGAATATATACGCGAGCACATCTGGTTCACGACCCAGCCGCTGGACGAACCAGACCGTGATCAGGATCTGGCCGAAATCCTTGAGTTCATAGGTTGCGATCGCGTGATGTTTTCAACCGATTATCCCCATTGGGATTTCGACGATCCCCGCTTCGTTCTCGGCAAACTTGCCCTGAGCGATGAGAAGAAAGAGATGATCTTTTCCGGCAACGCAAAGAAACTCTACAACCTGTCATGACAACCAGCGCACCTTCAACCCGCACTCGCCATGTCGTAGCTCGCGCCGGAGAAATTAAGCCCGGCGACAGGAAGCTTGTCGAAATAGCGGGTCGACCGATTGCCTTGTTCAATCTGAACGGGGAGTTTTTCGCTATTGGCGACAAATGTCCGCATGAAGCCGGCTCATTGTGCAAAGGCAAGCTTGGGAGCTTTGCCGATTCAGATGAACCCGGCAAATATCATCTGACCCATCAAGGCGAAGTGATCAAGTGTCCTTGGCACGGGTGGGAATTCGACATTCGTACGGGCCAATCCTATTGCGACCCGCAGCAAGTCCGTGTTCGCTCCTATGATGCTGGCGTTGCCCATGGCAGTGATCTTCTGACAGGCCCTTTCAAGGCCGAAACCTACAAGGTCACCGTTGAAGAGGATTATGTCGTTATCAATCTTTGATGACGTCGCTGTCCTGAAATGTGACAGCGCTTCGATTTCCTGATCAAGAAATTGTTAAACCATTAATTCACTCTTAAACATAACAACCGGTGATAGTTTCCGTTTAACATCTACGTAAGCCCCGTACCGCAAGACTTATGACACTGCGAAAGACGTCTCTCTGTCTGAATGAGGGCGTGATTTCGAATGACAGGATATAAGACATGCGTACCGGTGTTTGCGTAATCGCGATTTCAGTGACAGTTTCCCTGAGTGGTCCGGGTGTCGCCCAGGAATGGTATACCGGCGCGCGCAGTCAGACACCCGAAGCTAACTATGGCGCGTCTATCGACGCTTCATTAAGCGGCACAAGCAAAGGCTCCATGCATGGCGGACTCATCGGTACAATTGCGCCCTTCAGCAAGCTGGACGAGTCTGGCGCCCGCCTGCGCATTGGCGGCCTCCTTGGCACATACACTTATACATCTACATCGCCCGGCGTTGGCCAGGTGAAAGGCGACGAGACAAGCGGCAATCTCATGGCCGGCTATGAGTGGGTCGCCAAGAATGCGACTTTCGCTCTTTATTTAGGAGCAGACGTACAGAACCGGACGCTGTCTAAGCCCGACCCTTCCAACAAGGTTGTGGGAACTTCCTATGGCTTCAAAACCTCGTTCGATTTCTACATGAACCCGACATCATATACGATGGCGTCGGGTAACATCACTTACTCAACCGTTAATAACGCCTACTACACACGCTTCAAGGCAGGGTTGGCGGTTACAGAAAAAATATTTGTTGGTCCAGAAGTCTTGTTTCTTGGCGACAGTTTTTACAGCCAATGGCGTGTAGGCGCTCATGTAACAGGGGCAAAATTCGGTCCGATGCAGATCGGAGTCTCGGGTGGATATGTTAACGATCGCCGCGCCGGCCCTGGCGGTTACGGCATTCTGGATGCGCGTCTGGCGTTTTAACTCAGCCGCGATTCTCTAAGTTATAAGTTATTTCAATACGATAGAAAGACATGACTCAAGAAACCAATTCGCGGAACGCTGAATTTTTTGGGCTGCACATTATTCAGCTTTCCCGTCGTCCTGCGGGACCGCGAGGTTTTTGAGCAACACTTCACTATCTAAAGGGCTCTTCTAAAAACATGAATTTTTGCGTGGCGTCATAGTCAAAATGATGGGACAGGCGGGGCGAAATTGTTTTTCCCGAGCCGGGGATGATTTCGTAGTTGGTTTTCCCTAGGTCACAGCGCCACTCCTTCTAACTACCCAT